>JALRLN010000017.1 GCA_023254445.1 Candidatus Poseidoniaceae archaeon
GCATCACGACTGACGTGGAACGAATTGTACGCCAAAGCGGCATCGACGACGGTTTGGTGCTGGTCAACCCGATGCACATCACGGCCTCGGTGTACGTGAACGACTTGGAGCATGGCCTGCATCAAGACATCATGGATTGGCTCGAGCGGCTCGCGCCGTTCCACGGTCCGGACGGCTACGATGGCAAGGAGTACTTCCATCACCGCACCGGGGAGGACAACGGTGACGCTCACCTCAAGCGGCAGTTGCTGGGTCAGCAGGTGACCATGCCGGTGCGTGACGGTCGCCTGCACCTTGGCACGTGGGAGCAGATCCATTACGCAGAATTCGACGGACAGCGAAGGAAGCGTGTCTTGGTCAAGGTCGTTGGGGTGATGCGCACATGAGCGCAGGACGAAGCCCACCGCCGGAGCCATCTGGCATCGCCGCCGCGTTGGGTCTGCGCGTGACGGAGTGGCGCCCAGGGCACTGCAGCGTTGAGGTGGACGTGACACCGCTGCACTTGAACAAAGGTGGAGCAGCGCACGGTGGGCTGATGACCACCATGCTGGACATGGCCCTCGGCGGGGCGCTTGTGGCGTCGCTGAAGGAAGAAGAATGGTGTGCAACGACGCAACTCGTGACCAGTTTTCTCGATGCCTCGAAGGTTGGAGACCGTCTCGTGGCCGAGGGGCGCGTTGTTCGCCGTGGTCGGCATGTGGCGCATCTGGCCGGGCAGGTGCGGCGTGGGTCGCGTGAGGTTGCTTCCGCTTCTGGGACGTGGGCTGTTTGGTCCTCCCGTCCTCCCTCCCTCGAACTGAGGCGGGCGGACGCCCTGCTCGAGCGTCTCGTTGCCTGCCATGGGCAAACACTTGAGGGTGAAGGGTCGTGGCACTTCAACGGGACCAACGGGACAAGCGAATTGACGGTCGAGGTCACGGAATCGGTGGAGGCAGCGAAGCAGCCCATCGTTGCCGGGGCAGGCGCATTGACGCTGCGTGAAACCGTGCGCAGCACCGACGGAACGGTGGTGCACGACGACACATCCACCTACGTTCGCGGCGAGGACGGGCGCCTTCGCCTGCTCTTCTCGACGGGCGAAGGAACGGAAGAGGCGGTCGTTGAGGAAGGAGCACGTTCCATGCGTGTGGGGCCCGTTGGCGAAGACGGGCCAACCTGGCGGCATGGTCTGGACGATGAAGGCCGTCTCAGCATGGACCTCTGGTTTTCGGGCAGCGCGCAGGACGGTCGACCGGACATCGCGTGGGCATACCAATGGCCCAACAGTTGATGAGCGGGGCCTGACCCCTGAGGACCATGGTTGAAGACGTGGTCGTTGTCGGTGGAGCACGAACCCCATTCTGCGAATGGGTCGGAGGGAAGCGTGGCGACGGACGTCCCGGTGGACGGCTGAAGTCGGTCAGCGCACAGGACCTCGGTGCCACGGCCATCAAGGGGGCGCTGGAGCGCACCGGAACCGCCCCGTCCAGCGTGGACCATGTGGTGATGGGCTATGCGCTGCAAACCTGTTCGCAGTCCATCTACGGGGCCCGGCATGCCGGTCTCAAGGCTGGCATCCCGCAGGAAACCCCGATGCTGACCCTGTCGCGGATCTGTGGCTCTGGCGTCCAATCCATCGTGACTGGGGCCCAAATGATCATGCTCAACGAGGCGGAAGTCGTCGTTGCCGGAGGGATGGAGAACCTTTCCCAAGCCCCTCATGTGCTTCGCGGAGCGCGTGACGGCTGGAGTTTGGGCCGGGCGCCTCCCGTTGAGGATTACATGATGACCAACTTGCAGGACATGACCTGCGGCCTCTACATGGCGCAGACGTCCGACGAACTGTGCTCCCGAAAGGGGGTGACCCGGGAGGAGGTGGACGCCTTTGCCGCCCTGTCCCACCAGCGTACGGAAGCATCCATCGATGCTGGCGTCTTTGAGCAAGAGATCGTTCCCGTGACCATCGCGTCGCGGCGTGGTGAGGACGTGGTGACCCATGCGGACGAAGACCACGTGGTGCGGGGCACGACGGTAGCCTCCCTGTCCGGCCTTCGTCCAGCCTTTGGCGAAGGGTCGCTCGTTACCGCAGGCAACGCCTCCGGGGTCGTTGACGGCGCTGCTGCGGTGGTCATCAAGTCCGCCTCGCGCGCTGCTGCAGACGGCGATGCACCGCTCGCGCGCATCGTGAGTTGGGGCATCGTTGGTCTCGAGCCGGCGATCATGGCCTACGGTCCCGTCCCAGCGAGCAACAAAGCGCTTGAGAAAGCGGGCCTTTCGGTCGAGGACATCGATCGCTGGGAGATCAACGAAGCCTTTGCCGGTCAAGCAGTGGCCTGCATCAAGGACCTCGGCTTGGACGTCGAGAAGGTCAACGTGAACGGCGGAGCGGTCGGACTTGGCCACCCCCTCGCGGCGACAGGCACGCGCCTGGTGCTGACCCTCGCGTACGAACTGCAACGGAGTGGGGGCCGCTACGGCGTGGCCACCGCGTGCATCGGCGGAGGCCAAGGCATCGCGATGGTCATCGAGTCCCTGTAGGTGGGAACGTGGATCCGTTCGTGCTCGTGCTGCTTCTGCTGCTTGGTACAGCGGTGCTCTTCGCCCCTTTGGGCTTGGGCGGCGGGATGCTCTTTGTCCCGATCCTGCTGTACGTTGGTGGCTGGGAGGTGGCCTCGAGCACCTTCGTGATGTCCTTGACGCTGACCCTCTGTGTGTCGATTGGCTCGGGCTGGGTTCATCGCAAGGAGGGGCTCATGGACGGGGCCCTCATCCGAACGGCGGCCCCTGCTGCCATGATCGGAGCCGCCCTTGGGGCGGTGGTCGTCAGCCTGCTCGGTGAGGCCCTTGACCCGGTGTTCAAGGGCCTCGCAATGCTGCTCGTTGGATGGGCGTGCGTCAAGACCTGGCGCAAGGTCCGAGGGACGACGCCCCAACACACGGCGGGAGAGGTCCGTACGACCCCGCTTCGAGTCGGAGCAGGGTTCGGTGGCATGGCCAGCGCGGTCCTCGCCATCGGTGCAGGGGCGGTCTACATCCCGATCCTCAATCAATTCGGTGGGGTCAGCGACCGTCGTGCCATCGGCACCAGCCTTGGACTGATGGTGCTCGTCGTGCCGGTCGCCGTGGTCATGCATGCGAGCCTCTTCGAGGGGGCCTGGCCGCCGTTGTGGCAGATGGTTTCTGCGCCGGTTGCCGTTGTTTTGGGGGCGGTCGTCGGAGCAAAGATTGGCCTGAAACTCCCAGACGCGGTCATCCTCAGGGTCTTCTTCGGATTGCTTCTCATCATCTTTTGCAGGTACGCTATGGACGTGTTCGGTACGTACGTCTGAGCAATGTTCTCGCTCGGCCATCAATTCATAAGGCACCTGCGGGCTCCATTGGTTCATGGAACCCATGACCATCGTTGCCATTGCCGCAGCCGTTGTGCTTCTCCTCTGGTTTGTGTCCACTTGGAACCGCCTTGTTCGTCTTGAGAAAGACGTCGACAGGTCGTGGTCCAACATCGACGTGATCCTCAAGCAGCGCTACGACATGATCCCGAACTTGGTCAACATCGTCAAGGGCTACGCCGAGCATGAGCGGGAGATTTTCGAGCAGTTTGCCGTTGCCCGCCAAGCCGCTGCTGGCGCCCTTGCTCAGAAGGACGTCGCCGGTGTTGTCGCGGCCGAGTCCACGCTGGCCGGCATGATGCCTCGAATCAACATGGTTGCAGAGCAGTATCCTGACCTCAAGGCGGACACGTCCTTCGTCAACCTTCAGAACCAACTCGTGGGCCTGGAGAACCAACTTGCAGACCGACGTGAGTTCTACAACGCCAGCGCGACGACCTTCAACGTCGCCATCGAGACGATTCCGACGAACATTGTCGCTGGGATCAAGTCCTGCTCGGAGCGCACCCTCTTCGAAGTGCAGGGCATCGAGCGAGAGAACGTGACCATTTCGTTCTGAACCGCTCTGTCGAGGTCAAGGAATGTACCTGCTGATTGGTTCAGGCGAGCCTTTGGCTCGCCTCGCAGCATGGTGTGCATCGTCCAGGCCAACACGGGTGGTCCTGCTCGCATCGGAGGTGCAGGACGCCGCAGGGTTGCACGATTGCGACGTGATGGCGCTTCCTTCACCGAGTTCCGTGGACGGACTTCCGTCGATGCCTCGGGTACCGAGCCTCATCGTCGTGTTGAACACGCGTCCGCTGAGCGATGACGATGCTGCCTCTGCCCTCGCCGCACGTTGGCCGGGCGTTCCCATCATCGGCCCCGTCGCTCCTGCAGATGGAGCGATGGTCGACGAGATTCGACCAGCCGACCTGTTGCTGAGCGCGGTGAAAGACCGCGTACGCGCCCACGAACGTCATACAGGCGCCGCGGTGCTCGATGCACACTTCCGTGACCTTGAGCCAGGTTCGAAGGTGGCCATCTTTTGCCATGACAATCCTGACCCGGACGCGCTCGCAGCCGCCCTCGCGATGCAATGCTTGGCGGAGCACCGAGGGCACCATGGGCGCATTTACCACGGTGGTCTGGTCGAACACCATCAAAACCGAGCGATGGTGCAGTTGCTTGAGATCGAATTGACGCGCGTGATGATGGGCTGGGAAGTCAACGACGTCGTCAGCGAGGCCGATGCCATCGTCGCGGTGGACTTCCACCAACCGGGTGCCAACAACATGCTCCCTACGGACGTGGTGCCCAACATCATCCTCGACCATCACACCGTGGAGGACCTGCCCGCAGCAGATGTCGCCATCGTTCATCCAGAATTTTCGGCGACCTCCTCGTTGGTGGCGAGTTTGCTCACCGCCCTGGACATGGACATGAACGCACGCCTCGCCACAGCGCTGGCGTTCGGGATCAGGACCGATACGCTCGGGTTCACGCGAGGGATCAGCCCTGCTGACATTCGAGCCCTGTCGTGGTTGAACGCCTGGGTTGACCACGACGTGATGCGGCGCAGCGAATCCCCCCCACGCTCGAAAGAGGCACTCTCCGCCTTCGCTGAAGCCCTCGCGTCGATGACGACGCACAACGGGGTCCTGTTGGCCCCAGTGCTGCATTTGGCAGAGCGCGACGCGTTGGCCCAAATCGCAGATTTCTTGCTGGCCACGGAGGGCGTCGCCACCGTTGTGGTCTACGGGCCTCGGATGAACCGGGTGATCCTCTCCGCTCGAACCAAGGACCCGGCCCTTCACCTCGGGCGATGCCTCGCCGCTGGTTTTCCTGAAGGGTCTGCTGGTGGGCACAAGGCGTTGGCTGGTGGGCAGGTCGGGTTCAAGCACCTCGTCGGGGACGAGCATGCCGAACCCGAGCGGGCGATGGACGCCATGACCACAACCCTGCGGGGGCTGCTCGGGGGCGCTGAGGATGAGTGAAGCCCCATACCTTGACCTGAGCCCATCGTTGAGGGTCCTCGGAACGGCACACGTGGCTCGTTCAAGCGTGGAGGCGGTCCGTCATCACATTGAGGCCTTCGAACCTGACGTCGTTGCTGTCGAACTTTGCCCCACACGCCATGAGGCCTTGCGTTCTGACCGAAGGTTGGACCGCGAAGGTTTGCTGAAGGTCGTCAAAGAAGGCAAAGCACCGTTGGTGCTCCTTCAGTCGCTGTTGGCCGCTGAACAGCGACGAATGGGCCTCAGCGAGGGGGAGCAGCCCGGGGCTGAACTGCTCGCGGCGGTGCAGGAGGCCGAGGCCCGTGGGCTTACGGTTGAACTTGTTGACCGGGACATCCAGACGACCCTCCGGCGAGCATGGCGCACGATGCGCATGCGTGAACGTGCCCGTTTGCTGTGGGCGCTGATTGCAGAAGAAGACGAGGAGGACGACGCGCTCGATATCGAAACGATGCTTGGCGATGGCGACCTGCTCAGCGACCTGCTCGACGAACTGCGGACGATTTCACCGGGCGCTGGCAGCGTGCTGATCGACGAACGCGACGCCTACATTGCGGAAAAAGTTCGACGCCTTGAGGCGCGAGGCCGCGTCCTTGTCGTCGTTGGAGCCGGCCACCTGCGTGGAATCGCGCAGCGCTTGGATGGAGAACAAGGGCCCGAGGTGACGGACCTCGAGCCGCTCGAACGGCTTCCTCAACGGGGCGTCGCTCGCAAGGCCATGCCGTGGGTGCTTCCTCTTGCCGTGCTCGGACTCGTGGCGTGGAACCTCTCCCGTGGCAGCGTCGAGGAGGTCGTCACCCTGCTCACGGTCTGGACCGCGGCCAACGCGGTGCTGGCGGCCCTTGGCTGCCTCATCGCTCGCGGCCATCCCCTTGCCGTCTTGACCGCCGCCCTCGCGTCGCCGATCACGTCACTGAATCCCACGCTTGCCGCAGGATGGTTTGCCGGGTATGTTCAGATGCGTGTGGTCGAACCCACCGCCGAAGACCTAACCACCTTCCTTCGTCTTGAGCGCGTGGGTGACTTTTGGAGCAACCGCGCAGGCCGCGTCTTGCTCGTCACGGCCCTCTCCAACCTTGGTTCGATGGCCGGAGCATGGGTGGCGGCCGGCAGCTACGCCGGATGGCTCACCCTCTGAGCAGGAACGGTTGCATGGCGTGCAGCAGGTCTCGGTGCTCGCGCACGTCATGGACGCGCAGGACGTCAATGCCCTGTTGAACGGCGACCGCCGCAAGCCCGAGCGTGCCGGGCAAGCGTTCCGCTGCATCGTCGCGTCCAGTCAGGTGGCCGACAATCGACTTTCGCGACACGCCCCACAGGATTGGCCAACGGCCATCGTCGCGGAGGTCGCTCGCGCTCCTCAGCAAGGCGAGGTTGTGCTCGTGCGTCTTTCCGAAGCCGATGCCTGGGTCAAGGCAGATCATTTCTGCAGGGTGACCTCGACTCACCAGGTCGCTCGCTGTCGTATGGAGGGCGGCGTGAACTTCGGACACGACGTCCTCGTAGGTTGCTTCGCGTTGCATGGTCGAAGGTGTGCCTTGCATGTGCATGATGCAAACGCCACATCCCGCAGCCAGCACGACGTCCACCATCGCAGGGTCACGAAGTCCGGACACGTCGTTGACCATGTCTGCTCCAGCGGCAATCGCCGCCGCGGCCACGTCGGAACGTCGGGTATCAATGGACAACAAGACTTCTGGGAGCGCCCGACGGAGCCCTGCGATGACGTCAACCACCCTGCGCTGTTCCTCCTCAACAGGGACGGGCGCCGCACCTGGGCGAGTGGATTCACCACCGATGTCAAGCCACGTTGCCCCGTGGTGCACCATCATCAATCCGCGCTCAACAGCATCGTCGCCCGATACGCGAGATGCCGCGTGGAAGGAATCCGGGGTGACGTTCAAGATCCCCATCAAACGCGGAAGGCCGTCGGCCTGCCTCCTCAAGGCGTCCGCCACACGCGCTCGGCGGGCCGGGGCGACCGCAGGGACGGAGGACACCGGTCGGCCCCTGCCGAGAGCCTTCATAAGGAGGTAGGAGGAATGCCGGCCATGGTCGAAGGCCCCGACGGCATCGTTGCAGATGCGGGTCCAACGCCCGACCACCAGGAACTCGCAGAGCGCCTTTCCGTGCGTTTCCAAACCCAAGGATTCGCGTCCTTGAACAGCATGATTTTCGCCAAGGCGAAGAACGGTGCGATGGTGATGACGGGCCTGGCGTTCTTTGTCTGGATGAGCGTTTTTTTCCGTCAAGAACTGTCCACAGAGGTCGACACCATCCTCCTCGGCTTCCACTTCCATCACGTCGCCCTGCTCGTCGCCGCGCTGGCCTTCTTCGCTGCGGTGTTTTCCGAACTCGGGAACGAACTCGGGAGGGCCATCCCGGGCTTGCTCGCAGGGCCGATGCAGGTGGTGGCGTTCATTTACGCCATCGAACCGGTCATCACCGGATTTTCATCCGACGCCCTCGCTGTGGAGGCTGGGTTGTGGAGGACCGGGCGATTGATCACCATCGCGGTTGGCTCGACCCTCGGCGCGCGCATGATCATGGAGGCTTTCTTCCTCGTGTGGCTCCGGGACTTCTGCGATTTCAACGGCATCGACCCCCGTCCAAGCCAGGTCCCCGCGATGGCAACGCTGCCCGGGGAGGCCCTCCTCGAGGTCGAGGACGTTCTCTCGTGATGCGACCCGCGTCTTTGATGTGCACCCCGCCTTCGGAGGTTCATGGTCGAGCCCTTGCACGTGCTTCGCTTGGGGCACCGGAAGGGGCGTGACCCTCGCATCACGACCCACCTTGCATTGGTGGCCCGTGCGATGGGAGCGGACCGATTCCTGCTCGCAGGGGACGAAGACGAGGGGATGTTTGCCAACATCCGTTCCGTGGAGGACCGCTTCGGTCGAGCCATGGATCTCGAACACCTCGCCTCTCCGATGGCTTGGCTTCGTCGCTTCGCCCAGCAGGATGCAGGAGACGGTGGTCCCGGCACTGTGGTGCACCTCACGATGTACGGGATCCCTCACCGAACGGCCATCCCAACCATACGGAGGGACCGTCCGTTGACGGTCGTGGTCGGTGGCGCAAAGGTGCCACCGGAAGCGTTCAGCCTTGCCCATCACAACGTCGCCGTTGGCAACCAACCACATTCGGAGGTCGCCGCGCTGGCGTTGTTCCTCGACGCATGGACCAACGGCGCCGGACTCGAACGCACCTTTGAGGCCCCACGCTTACGCATTCACCCTTCGGCGCGTGGGAAACACGTCGACGAAGAGGAGTGAGGCTCGGCCCTTGCGAAAGCCTGCCCCAACGATTATTGAAGTCCGGTCGGGCCAAACGATGATGTCGGGACACCTCAGAGCAGGCCCCGACCTTCCTGACGCGGCCACGCCGTTGTCGTTGGGCCCTCCTCCCGAGGGGGCCAACGGCCCAGGCGTGCTGCTGACGGCCGATGGACAGCGGTACGAAGGACTGCTGTTCGGGGCCCGTGGTCACGGGGAGGGGGAACTTGTCTTCACCACGGGGATGATGGGCTTTCAGGAATCGCTCACCGACCCTTCCTTTGCGGGGCAGGTGCTGACCTTCACGTACCCGCTGATTGGGAATTACGGTGTTCACCTTGGTCGGTCCGAATCCGGTCGGGTGTGGCCTCGAGGCGTGGTCGTGAGGCACGCCATGCAGGACCCGGACCACCGCGACAGCATCGGGACGGTCGATGACCTGCTCAGGCACCATGGCGTGCCGGGCATCGAAGCCGTGGACACCCGCGCCATCACGCGCCACGTTCGCGAACTTGGGACCGTGCTGTGCGTGTTTGGCCCGGTCGAGGATGAGGGCCGGCTGCAGGCCCGTCTCGCAGACCTGACCTCCCCGGACCTCGAGGACCTCGTTGACGAGGTCAGCACCCGCGAGGTTGTGGCCTTGAACCCTGGAGCCACCGATGATCTGGGTCGTGCGCTACCACGTCTTGCGGCCCTCGATTGCGGCGTGAAAAACAACATCCTCCGGCACCTCTGCCACCACTTTGAGGTGCTGTGGTGCCCTCCGGAGACGCCTTTTGAGGCCTTGACGGACACGTATGGCATCGACGCGCTGTTCTGCTCCAACGGGCCCGGGGACCCGGCACACCCGGGCCGGGCAACGCAAGCGCGCGCCACGTTGGCTGCTGCTGTACAGGCTGGACTGCCGGTCATGGGGATTTGCCTCGGTCACCAATTGATGGGGTTGGCCTCTGGCTTGCAGACCTACAAGATGCGTTATGGGCACCGTGGCGCCAACCAGCCGGTCCTCGACCTCGTGGAGCGTCGCGTGTGGATCACCTCACAAAACCACGGCTTTGCCGTTGCGGACCCGGAGGCCGGGATGCTTGCGGCGCACCCAAGCGGGGCCTCGAGCCCGAAAGCGACACCGCAGCACGACGCTGACGTCGTCGTGCGGTACGTCAACGCGAACGACCGCACCGTGGAAGGGCTTGATCTCGTCGGGCGGCCAGCCTTCACGGTTCAGTTCCATCCTGAAGCCTGCCCGGGTCCGCACGATGCAGCCCCCTTGTTCGAGCGCTTCCGCCAGATGGTGGATGCGCACCTTCGCGGAGGTGTGGCCTGATGCCCCGAAGGGAAGACTTGGAGACCATCCTCGTGCTTGGAAGCGGCCCAATTCGGATTGGGCAAGCCGCAGAATTCGACTTTTCTGGGAGCCAAGCGGTCCGTGCCTTGCGCGAAGACGGCTACCGCGTGATTTTGGTCAATTCAAACCCCGCCACGATTCAGAACGACCCCGAGATGGCCGACGTGGTGTACATCGAACCGCTCCTGCCTGACACGGTCCGTCGGATCCTCGAAGCCGAACGACCGGACGCCATCCTCGCGGGAATGGGCGGCCAGACGGCCTTGAACATCGCCAGTGAACTCGCCCATGACGGAACGCTTGATCGGCTCGGGGTGGAACTCATCGGCTCCGACCTTGACGCCATCGACAAGGCAGAAGACCGGGATCTCTTCAACGAGGTCTGCACCTCCATTGGGCTTCCAATTTGCACCTCTGTTGCCTGCAACTCGATGGAGGAAGTGATCGCTGCAGCGGAGCATCTTGGTACCTGGCCGCTTCTGATCCGCCCAGCGTTCACCCTCGGCGGGCTCGGTGGTGGCACCGCATGGGACATGGGGCAACTCGTCGAAATTTCGACCCTCGGGCTCCGAAATTCAAGGATCAATCAGGTGCTCATCGAGGAATCCATCCTCGGTTGGCAGGAACTTGAGTACGAAGTGATGCGCGATGCAGCCGACAACGCCACCATCGTCTGCACCATGGAGAACATCGACCCAATGGGCGTGCACACTGGAGAATCGGTCGTCGTCGCTCCGTTGCAATCCTTCAGCGATGCCGACCACCAACTCCTGCGTGACCACGCGCTTCGGCTTATTCGGGCCTTGAACATCAAGGGAGGCTGCAACGTCCAGTTTGCCTTCAACCAATTCACCGGTGAGGTTCGCGTCATCGAGGTCAACCCTCGCGTGTCCCGTTCGTCCGCCCTTGCCTCCAAGACCACCGGTTACCCCATTGCCCGCATGGCCGCTAAAATTGCGGTTGGGTACACCCTCGACGAACTGCCGAACCCAATCACCGGCCAAGGGACGACGGCGGCCTTTGAGCCGACATTGGATTACTGCGTGGTCAAAATTCCTCGGTGGCCCTTCGATAAATTCCGAACGGCGGACCGCACCTTGGGAACCAGCATGAAATCCACCGGGGAAGTCATGGCCATCGGTCGATGCTTTGAGGAGGCCTTCCTCAAGGCGTGGGCCTCCTTGGAACAAGGCGTCGCCCATCCGCGCCCCTTGACACGAGCGGACGAATCCGACGGCGAGGATCAACTCGAGCGTGCACGGGAGCCCTTGCCGGAGGCCACCTTGATCGACTGGCTCACGACCGCAACCGACCGTCGCATGGGGGCCTTGCTTGAGGCCTTCCGGCGTGGATGGAGCATTGAACGGGTGCATGAGCTCACCCGCATGACCCGTTGGTTCCTGCACCGCTTCAAGCGCATCGCGGACCTTGAGGCAGAAATTGTGTCCAAGGGATGTGCTCCGTCCAGCCTTTCGCTCGACGACCTTCGTCGATGGAAATCCCATGGCATGACCGATGCCCACATTGCTGACGCCCTCGCAGGGTTCCCCGCCACTGGGCCAGGGCACTTGCAGGAAGGTCATGACGAAGTGGCCGTCATGGTGCGGCGGCACGAACTCGGCCTCCACCCCGTCTATAGAATGGTGGACTCGTGTGCCGCTGAGTTTGCGGCGGTGACCCCGTATTACTATTCCACCTACGAGCCCAGCGGCACCACCGGGGTGGACGTCCTCCCTGACATCGCCTCACGGACGAAGGAGCGGGTCATGGCCATCGGCAGTGGCCCCATCCGCATCGGTCAGGGCATTGAGTTCGACTACGGGTGTGTGCATGCCGTGAACGCCATCCGGGCTGCTGGAAAGGACGCCGTGTTGATCAACAACAACCCAGAAACGGTGTCCACCGATTTTGACACCTCCGACCGCCTGTATTTCGAGCCGCTGATCACGGAGCACGTTGCTGAAGTCATGCTGCGGGAGCAAGCACACGGCATCCTCCTCCAGTTTGGGGGTCAAACGGCGATCAACCTCGCGTTGCCGTTGGAAGCGCGCCGCCCCTTGCTCGCAAAGCGTGGAGCCAACGTGCCCATCATGGGGACCACCTGCGATGCCATCGATGAAGCGAGCGACAGGGAGCGCTTCGAGGCCTTTGCTGCTCGTGAGGGGCTGCGCATGCCGCGAGGGGCAACAGGAACCACGGCGGACGACATCCGGGCCGCGGTGGAGGCCATCGGCTTCCCAGTGCTGGTTCGTCCGTCGTACGTGCTCGGCGGGCGCGGCATGGAGATCCTCAGCAACGACGAGCAACTCGACGCCTACCTCGCAGAGGCCTTCTTCGCACCAGATCGTCCGCTGCTGGTCGACGAATACCTCGGTCAAGCCACGGAACTCGACGTGGATGCGGCGTGCGACGGCAGCGATGTGCTCGTCGGCGCCGTGATGGAGCACCTTGAGGAAGCAGGAATCCATTCCGGCGATTCCACGTGCTTTATCCCGACGCAGAACGTCTCCGAAGCCATCCTCGAGCAGGTCAATGCACAAACACGCACCATTGGCTTGGGCCTTGGGATTCGTGGCTGCTACAACATCCAATTCGCGATTCAAGGGGACGACTTGTACGTGCTCGAAGTGAATCCACGTTCGTCACGCACGGTGCCGTTCGTGGCCAAGGCCTCCGGCCTTCCCCTGGCGAGGATCGCGGCCAACATCACCATTGGCGTGCCGTTGTCCGCGCAAGACATCCCCCGCCGTGTGACGGGCCAAGTGTGCGTGAAGGCCCCTGTGTTCCCGTTCATCAAACTTCGAGGCCTCGACCCGGCCCCGGGTCCAGAAATGAAATCCACGGGAGAGGTGTACGGCTCGGACGAGGACCCTGCCATGGCCTACCTGAAGGCGCGCCTCGCGACCGAAGTTCCTGTAGCGACGGAGGGTGGCGTGTACCTGACGGTTCGTGATGAGGACAAAGACGGAGCGGCGGACGTGGCCGCCGATTTGCATGCCTTGGGCTTCACCCTGTACGCCACGCCGGGTACGGCCGATGTGCTCCGTGCAGCAGGATTGCCTGTGACCACGGCCTTCCGCATCGCGGAACGAAAACACCCGGATGCCCTGGACTTGATGCGGCAAGGAAAGGTGCAGTTCATCGTCAACGTGCCAAGCGTGAGCGGTGGGGCCGTGCGTGACGGCAACATGATGCGACGCTTGGCGGTTGAACTCGACATTCCCTTCGTGACCACGCTTCGAGGCGCGCGCATGGAAGTGGCTGCAATGGGGGCAAGGATACACCGCGAGCCGGTTCCGCGCCGCCTTGAGGTGCACTATTGAGGCGCTGAAGCCCTCGGTGATGCTCATAAGGCGTCAGGGCCATCTGCATTCATGGCCGGTGTGTTTTGTCCCACGTGCGAATCGCCCGTCTCGTCCGCAGCCACGTACTGCCTTGCATGTGGGCACGACATGACCGTGCAGGGACCGATCACGTCAACCGGTCACGACCTGAACCAATTGAGGGAGGTCGTGCGCATGCGCGACGATCTTTCGATGGCTGAGAAATTCGACATCATCGCCAAGGTCGAGGAGGGTGCGAACCCCATCGTGCTCGGTATTGCGGCCCCTGCTGACGGTGACGAGGCTCCCGCCGAGGGCGGTCCTGAACCTGCGACGGCCCCTTCGCTCGAGGCCCCAAGCGCGGGATGGGGGCACTCGACGGCCGCCCGTGCCGCCGCAGAGGACGTCGCCCGGTCGTCCCGTGCCATGGGCATGGTCGAGGACGGGACCATCGACCGCGCTTCTGCCGCCTTCCATGCTGCGATGGACCGTGGTTTGGCGGCAGCCGCCCGCATTCACGCTGTCGCGACGGGAGCCGAAGCAGGGAACGATCCAGAGGCCATGGCCGAGGTGGCCCTGCTTGAGCCGCCGAAGCGGAGTTTCTGCCCGAAGTGCGGCTCAGACATCCACAGCATGGCCGTGCATCAGTGGGGGAAATGGCGAGGCATGGCCGATGACGTGCTGATGCTGCAACTCGAATCCGCGATGGAGGCAGCGCTCGTGGAGTACGCGGGCCAGCAGGCCACCTCGGTGCCCGCGTCTGCCGAGGTTGACATCGCCTCCCTGCGGGCCGAGATCGAAGCCGAGGTCCGCGCGTCGATGAACGCCTCGACCGATGCTCCTGCTGTGGCCGAAGACGCTGGCACGAGCGCGACGAAGGACGCGGAACCCGCTCCTTCGAAGAAGACAGAACCCCCGGCCACCACCGAGGCGCCCGCCTCAAAGGAGGCGACGAAACCTGCTGCACCGAAGAAAAAGGCAGGTTTGTTCGGCGGCAAGCGTCCGAAGGTGTCCTACGATGGACCGCCGGAGGGCAAGGGTGAGTGGTTCCTCGAACATGCCTTGGAGACCGTGTATGACCCGCACGGTACCGGCAAGGCGCTGAAACCCAAAACCATCCTGGCTCGTTCCTCCGATGGCAACGTCCGTGTCGCAGACGTGGTGCACGCCTACGCGGCTGAGGGTGAGGCTGGCGTCAGCGAACTCGCGTGGACCAGCCCGCTCACGAAGTACATCATCGAAGCCTACGACGCCTGCTGAGGCTCGCCGGTGATCAACCAGAGGGCCTTGGACGGGTCCATGGCCGCCAGCAGGGGTGCGAGTTTTGGCGCCACGTCAACCCCGAGGATGAGTTCGTAGGTCAGCCTGTAGGCGCTTCGGAGCGGCTGTTCCACCTCACGTGCCGCGTCTGGGATGCAGCGAGACAGCGTCGCTTCGTTCCACGACCCTGAGGCGATCGCGTCGGAGAGTTGCTTGACCAGGGCGCCGTGGAGTGGCTTCTCTTCCTCCGCGAGGTTGCTCAGGCGCTCCGCATCGGGCGCGTCGCGAACCGCGATGCGCATCTCCTCTGGGAAATGGTCGCTGTTGACCCAATGGCGCATCCGACGCACGCGGGCGTCGAACTCGGACCGTGCCCCCACGTCCTCGGGCATCATGGCCCACACGGCTTCGTCGTCGTCACGGATCTGCACCAACATCGCGAGGTGACGGAAGGTGACGCCGACGGCTGACGGACGCTCGCCCGTGTCTGCGACCGACGAAAGCCGCGTCGAAACGATGTCGTCCTCGATGGATACACGCTGACGCCGGCTGATCTCTGGGTCCTCCAATTTGGCCTCCAAGTCGTGACGGAGCAAGCGCTCGTAGGCGTCGGCGAGGGTGACCAAGCCCATGCCGGTGTCGAATTCGATGGCCTTCGACGGCTTGGTTGAGGCGATCAGGTAGCGAAGGATCTCCGGTGGTACGAGGCGGAGGGCCTCGATCGGTCCAACCGTATTGCCGCTTGAGGACGACATTGCTCCTTCGCCTCGAAGGCTGATCCACTCGTAGGTGAGCCCTTCGGGGGGGGTGCCGCCAAGCAGTTCGCAGAGTTCCTTCCCGGTGTCGTAGGACCCACCTGCTGCACCGTGGTCCTTCCCGAAGGGCTCGCAGGTGACGCCAAGGTTGCACCACTTGGCTGGCCAGTCCAAGCGCCAGGGAAGTTTTCCCTCGCCCTTCGTGATGTCGCAGGCGCCGGTGCGTCCGTCATCGGCCACCCAGTGGATGAGATCGCCTTCCACATGGGACACCTGAAGCCCCGTTTGGCATCCGCGTTCGTCCACAGGGGTGAACGGCCACCAGTCCTCTGGAAGGTCTCGGCCGGAAATGCGTTCGATGATGTCCCGAACCTTGTCACGCTCACGGATGGCGGTGCGGATGTGCTCCACGTACCGCCCGGTCAGGTATTCGGTGTGGTTGTAGACCAATTCCGGCTGAACGCCGAGGATCTTGAGCGCCTCGAGGAAGGGTTCGAGAAAATGGTCGGCATACGTTCGACCGCTGGAAAAGGCTGCCATGTCCGGTCGGCCGTCGGCGTCAGGCGGTGGGATGCGGAAGAGCTGCACGCCCACGTACTGCTCGTAGGCTTCATCGAGGAAGTCGTACACCTTGCGCAAAGGGTCGGCGCTGTCCACGACGAAGCAGAACCGAGCATCACCGCCCTGTGCTCGAATGCCGCGCACGATCATTTCGCCCGTGAGGATCTCACGCAGGTGCCCGATGTGGAATTCACCGCTTGGGGTGATGCCCGTGTTCACCACGTGCAGGGGCGTCTTGCTGGACACAAGCCGCTCACCGATCACGTCGGACCAGTGCATGGGTTCACCTCAAACGGGAACGGCTCGCACGATGCCGCGCAGCGGGACGCCCTCGATTTCGTTGCGCATGGTCTTGTTGACCAAGACGATGGCCAGCACGACCTCACCTCCGGCACCACGAATGGCCTCGATGGTTCGGGTCATGGTCACACCTGAAGAGAGGACGTCGTCGATGATGACAACGCGCTTCCCCGAGACCCGTCCATACTTGTCCGACAGGGCGCCAAGTCCGGGGCCTCCGTCGATGTTGCGCATGATGGCGACCTCGGCTCCCAAGAGCTTCGATGTCTCCTGCGCGAACACGATGCCGTTGATGGAAATTCCAACGACGGTGTCGATGCCCTCACCCGCCTCTTCGTACGCCACATCGGCCATGATGGAGCCAATCGCTTCGATGCGCTCGGGCTTCACCCCGATGGTGCGCCATCCAATCCGCACGTCCGCCGGCGCGGCGCTACGGTCTTCACCCGCGAGGAGCCACGCGACCGTGTCCTGCGACAACGAGAGTTCGTCTGCAATTTGCTGTGAGTTGAGTCCGTCGCCTCGAAGGCCGGATGCGAGGGCACGCAGTTCCTCGATGCTCATCGTCATGTGGCTCAGGGCGCCGTCCGCCTCGACGCAATTGAACCCTTCCTCACGGGGGTCAAGGTCACGGACAGGTTGAAAGCGGAGGCGTCGGAGCCGTGGTTATGGGTGAGTTCGAGTACGAGGCCTTGCTCGACCGGGCCAGGGAGAACATCCCCGAGGACATCTCGAACCGCCGACGATGGAGGTTGCCAGAGCCTCAAATCCTCATCGAAGGAAGCAACACGATCTTCCAGAACTTCAACGCCGTCGTCTCGATGATGGACCGCGATGAAAACCACGTCTACCAGTTCATTCAGAACGAACTCGGTACCGCTGCGTCGCGGGATGGCCCCCGCATCCGTCTGAAGGGGCGCATTCCCCCGAAGCGCATCAGGAAAACCATCGTGAACTACGTGAACACGTACATCAAGTGCAGCCAGTGTTCAGCCCCTGACACGGTCTTCATGAAGGAAGACCGCACGACCTTGCTGAAGTGTCAGGCCTGTGGTGCGACCCGCCCGGTCAAACTGTGATCAGACCAAGTCCTTGGCCAAGGCTTCGACCTCGTTCACGTTGAACGGAAGCGTCATCCACCGACCTTCGGGGTACACAACGGCCGAGGGCCCTGCTTCGCATCGGTCCAAGCAACCGGATTTTTGGACG
>JALRLN010000180.1 GCA_023254445.1 Candidatus Poseidoniaceae archaeon
AGTCGACGAGCCCGCCGCAGCCCAGACCTCGTCGTGGTCCATGAGGGCCGCGTCCATCAGGACGGTCGACGGGCCGAGGTGCCCAAAGGGCGGGACGCCGCCAACACGGTAGCCGACCTGCTCCTCGACGTACGCTGCGTCGGCCATGCCGGGCTTCGCACCGAGCACGTCGCGGAGCCGCTTTTTCCGGTCGATGCGGTCGGCGCCCGACGCGATGACGACGACCGGGCCGGTGGCACCGACAAAGACCACCGATTTGGCGATCTGCGCAACGGTGCATCCGAGCGCGGCCGCTGCGTCGGTCGACGTCGCGGTGCCCGCGGGATAGCTGGCGACCTCCGGCGTCAGGTCGAGGGCGGCGCAGGCGGCCAACCAGCGTTGGTGGCCGTCCATGGTCAGGGCTGAACGACGTGGATATTCAGCGTGCCGACCGGCTGCTGAGTGGGTTCGCGGGGTTCAAATACCCCCTCGAGTACCCAACCTTGGGTTCAGTAGTGACGACCCGGAGATGATGAAGATGAGCGTAGGCATCGAACCGCTGGCAGCCATGGTCCTTCTCGAGCTTGAGAAGGCCCCCGAGACGACCGCAGGAGGCTTGCTCCTCCCCGAAGAAGCACGTGAGAAGATGAACGTCGGCCGCGTCCTTTCGGTCGGCCCCGATGCCGAGCACGTCGCCGAAGGCGACCGCGTCATTTACCGCAACTACGCCGGGACCACCATCGAGTGGCTCGGCATCGAGTACCTGCTCATCAAGGAGGAAGACCTCCAGGCAAAGGTGACCAACTGAGGTGAAACAATGGCGAAGCAAATTGTGTATGGAGACGAAGCACGCAGGAAGCTGGTCGAAGGCATCGACGCCGTGGCCGACGCGGTGAAGGTGACCTTGGGTCCCGCCGCCCGCACGGTGGTCCTCGAGAAGTCGTGGGGCAGCCCCACCATCATCAACGACGGCGTCACCATCGCGAAGGACATCGAACTCGAAGACGCCTTTGCGAACATGGGCGCGAAACTGATCCAAGAAGTCGCGAGCAAGACCCAAGACAACGCCGGCGACGGCACCTCCACCGCTTCGGTGATGACCCAAGCGCTGGTTCACGAAGGGATGCGCAACGTCACCGCCGGTGCCAGCCCCGTGGCGCTGAAGGCCGGTTTCGACCAGGCCATCTCGGCGGTCGTGGAGCACCTCAAGGCCGGGGCCATCGAAGTCGACAACGGCGACATGATCCGGCAGGTGGCGACCATCGCGGCCAACAACGACCCGATGATCGGTGAGCTCATCGCTGAGGCCTTCGACAAGGTTGGACGCGAAGGCGTCATCACCGTCGAAGATTCCAAGTCCATGGAAACCGAACTCGAGGTTGTCGACGGCATGGAGTTCGACAAGGGCTACGTGTCCCCCTACATGGTGACCGACCAGGAACGCCGTGAGGCGGTCCTCGAGGCCCCGCTCATCCTGATGACGGACCAGAGCATCAACAGCACGCAGGAACTCATCCCCGTGCTGGAGTTCGCCATGCAGCAGAAGCGCCCGCTCCTCATCGTGGCGAAGGACGTCGAAGGCCAAGCCCTCGCCACCCTCGTCATCAACGTCGCCTCCAAGGTGCTGAAGGCCTGCGTCGTCAAGGCGCCCGGCTTCGGCGACGAACAGGGCGAGATGCTCGAGGACATTGCGCTCCTCACCGGCGGCTCGGTCATCACGAAGGACAAGGGCGGCGACCTGCAGGCGCAGGGCACCATGTCGCTCGGCAGCGCCGAGAAGGTCATCGTGACGAAGAACAAGACCACCATCATCGGTGGCGGCGGCGACGAAGCCGCGGTGGCCGAGCGCGTGGAACTCCTGCGCGGCCGTGCGAAGCTCGCGGAATTCGACTGGGACCGCGAGAAGATCGAGAAGCGCGTGGGCAAGTTGGGCTCCGGCGTGGCGGTCCTGAAGATCGGCGCCGCGACCGAGACCGAGGCCAAGGAGACGAAGGCCCGCGTTGACGATGCGCTCAACGCGACCCGCGCGGCCATGGCCGAGGGCGTCGTGGCCGGTGGCGGCCTCGCGCTCTTCCGCTCGACGGGCGTCATCGAAGCCCTGGACCTCGAGGGCGACGAAGCCCTCGGCGCCTCCATCGTCAAGCGTGCCCTCGTGGCCCCGATGCGGCAGATCGTCCACAACGCCGGCCTTGAGCCCGCGATCGTCGCGTCCCGCATCGCCGACGGCGAAGGCAACTTCGGCTACAACGCCAAGTCCGGCGAGTACGGCGACCTGCTCGAGATGGGCGTCATCGACCCCGTCAAAGTCACGCGCAACGCGTTGCAGAACGCCGGCTCCATCGCTGGTCTGGTGCTGACCACCGAGACGCTCGTGGCCGACAAGCCCAAGCCCAAGTCCGACGACCCCATGGGTGGCATGGGCGGCATGGGTGGCATGGACGGCATGTTCTGAGACACACCACGACCGAAGGCTGATGCTTGACGGGCCACAGGCCCGTGCATGGACCTGCACGCGCTGGCTTGGATGGTCCGAGACGCGGGCCATCCGTTGGGGTGCGTGCCCCTGCTCGACGACCACCGCGTCCTCGCCGGTGGCTGGGGGTGAGGTGCGCTGCTGGGACGCCGAAACTCGCGTGGGCAGGCTCATAAAGGGGAGATTGGTCGGCGAGATGCTGAGAAGCAGAGGTGAACTCCATGGCACAAGGATTGTACCAACAC
>JALRLN010000181.1 GCA_023254445.1 Candidatus Poseidoniaceae archaeon
CTGCTGCAGGACCTTGAGGGGGTTGCCTTCGGGGTTGAGGACCTCGAGAAGATCCTCGACGACGGACTCCTGCCCGACCCCGCAGCGTGTGCCCGGGTTTTCGAGCGCTTTGGATACCGGTCCGACGGACGCAATGGTGCTCGTGTGGCGTCGCTCGCACGTTGGCTCGCGGCTGGAAAAGACCCCGCCGCTTGGTCTGCCTCCGACGTCAAGCCCCTACCTTCATCATGAGGACGTCCGTGGCGAAGGCATGGCCCACATGGACCTCGATGCAGCGGTGGCCGCTGGCGAGACCTACATCATCGCCGAAATCGGTCAAAACCACCAAGGCGAGATGAGCATCGCCAAGCGCCTCATCGACGAGGCGGCTTCGGCGGGCGTGAACGCCATAAAGAGCCAAAAGCGGCACACGCGCACGCTCCTGACGCCTGAACAGTACGACCGCCCGTACGACTCCCCGAACGCCTTTGGAACGACCTACGGAGAGCACCGGGACGCACTGGAGTTGTCGGTCGAGCAGCACGCAGAACTCCTTGCCTACGCCGCTTCGAAAGGCGTCGCGTACTTTGTCTCGGCGTGGGACCCGGTCAGCGCCGGTCAAATGGCCGACATCGGCCTTCCCATGTTCAAGGTCGCCAGCGCCAGCATCACCGACACGGAGACCGTGAACGCGATGGTTGCGGCCAACGTTCCCGTGATGATGTCCACCGGGATGAGCACCGAGGACGAGATCGACGCCTGCGCGGGGTTGCTCCGTGCAAGCCCCAAGACGAAGGTGATGTTCCACTGCACGTCGACCTACCCGGCGACCTTTGAGCAACTCAACCTCAGGTACATGCCGGTGCTCCAGGAGCGCTACCCAGACTTCGTTATCGGTTTCTCCGGCCACCACCAAGGCATCGCTGTTGACATCGGCGCCATCGCGATGGGCGCGAAGGTGCTTGAGCGCCACTTCACCCTCGACCGTGCCATGCGCGGCAGCGACCACTCCGCCAGCCTCGAAGTGCCGGGCCTGCAGAAACTCGTGCGAGACGTTCGAGCCTTCGAGACCGCGCTTGGCGACGGCATCAAGCGCGTGTACGACGAAGAAGTCCCGATGCGGGCAAAACTTCGGCGGGTTCAGTGAGGCCGTTCCATGACCGTGGTCGCCATCATCTGCGCCCGCGGCGGCTCAAAGGGGATCCCTCGCAAGAACATCCGTCCCTTTCACGGCCACCCCCTCATCGTCTGGACCGTCAGCGCGGCGCTGGCATGCCCTGGCATCGACCACGTCGTGCTCTCCAGCGACGACGAGGCGATCCTTCGCGTGGCCGAAGAGGCTGGAGCGCTCCCGCACCGAAGGCCAGACGAACTCGCGACGGACGAAGCGGCGACCGAACCTTGCGTCATCGACGTGCTTCAGCATCACCCTGCCGCAGCGACCGCCAACACGGTGGTGCTGCTGCAGGCCACCTCGCCGCTCACCTTGCCCAACGACCTTCGCGCCGCCCTTGACGCGTTGGACGAGCGAGGGTTGGACAGCCTGCTGTCGGTCGTTGATGCGCACGTCTTCCAGTGGTCCGTCGGCCCCGATGGCGTGGCCACGCCGCTCAACTACGACCCAGAAGCACGCCCCCGCCGCCAGGACATCCCCGACCGCGTCGCAGAAAACGGTGCCTTCTACATCGCACGCCGCTCGGTGTGGGACGAACGGGCATGCCGACTTGGTGGCCGCATTGGCGTGCACATGATGCAGGCGTGGCAAGCGTGGGAAATCGACACCGAAGACGATTGGCGGAGGCTCGAAGCGCTCGCCGCCGAACTGGGTCTTCATCCAGCGTGAACCTCAGAAGCCGTTGGCCATCCGTCCTTCGCCGCGTGCAGCAAGCAGCACTTCGCACGCCTCGCGGACCGCGCCATGGCCGCCGGAACAGTGCAACACGAGGTCCGCAGCCTCACGCACGGCAGGATGCGCGTTGGCAGGGGCGATGCGGATCCCAGCGACATCGAAGGCTGCCAAATCCGGAAGGTCGTCGCCGATGAAAGCAACCTGCGCGGGGTTGAGCGCACGCCTTGCCACGATGTCCCGCATCACAGCGGCCTTGTCCGTCGCTCCGATGTGAATTTCGTCGAGGCGGAGTTTTTCCATGCGTGCACGGGTGATGGTTGAGTTTTCTCGGCTGACGGCACCGACGATCACCCCTGCTTCCCTGAGCATGGCGATGCCATGCCCGTCGACCACAGAAAACCGCCTCGCCTCTTGCCCGTCCTCGGTGCGGAGCACCGTTCCGTCGGTGAAGACACCGTCAACATCGAGCAAGAGCGCTTGAAGCACCGATAGGCGTTCGCGAAGCCCTTCGGTTGGCCGAGCCCAGTGGTCGGGCCAGGCCGTCATGCCCCCTCCTCCTCGCTCATGTGCGCCTTCGCGGCGTTCCGAACCTCCTCAACTGCACCTTCCGGGAGGAAGGAAAATTCAGGCACCGGAACGCCAAGGCGGGCGTCGAGTTCCATGACCATGCGCTCGAAGACTTCGAGGCTCGGCAGCGAGGCGAGCCACGTCTCAAACCATTCGTGCTGTGCCTTGACGGTCTCGTCTTCAGGGTGAAGGGCCAGCATGATTTGGTTCAGTTGCCCGATGATCATGGCGTCACGGGGCGTCAGCAGGT
>JALRLN010000182.1 GCA_023254445.1 Candidatus Poseidoniaceae archaeon
CATCGAAGGGCGGCCGACCGCCGCGACGAGCACGTCGGCCTCTGCGCACACCGTGGCGAGGTCTTCGGTGCGCGAGTGGGCCACCGTCACGGTCGCGTCGGCGCCTTTGGCCGCGAGGAGCAGCGCCATCGGCATGCCCACGATGCGGCTTCGTCCCAGCACCACCGCGCGCTTGCCCTGCAGGTCAACGCCGCCCCATCGAAGGAGTTCCATCACGCCGGAAGGCGTGCAGGGCAGCAGGCCGTCCGTTCGTCCCTGCACGAGGCGTCCGAGGTTCACAGGATGGAAACCGTCGACGTCTTTGGACGGCAGGATGCGGTCGGTGATCGCCTCTTCGTCGAGGTGCTTCGGGAGGGGGGACTGCACCAAGATGCCGTGGACGCTGCTGTCCGCGTTGAGGTCGTCGACGATGGCCTCCTGTGAGGTCGAGGCCGGTCGTTCGACGTGGGTGGACTTCAGTCCGAGGCGCTCACAGGCCTTCACTTTGGAGCGCACGTAGACGTGCGACGCCGGGTCGTCGCCGACGATGACCACGGCGAGGTGCGGCTGCACCCCAGCCTCCGTGCAGGCAGCGGCACGTTCCGCCGTCCTCGCGTCAAGGTCGGCCGCGCAGGCGCGCCCGTCGAGCCGCGTCGCGTCGTCCACGACCGCGGGACCGGGGGCGGTGCTATCACGCTTCGGGCGCGTGCTCGTCGTCCTGAGGTCGCGGTCCCCATGAGGGGTCGAAGACCATCGTTTCGTCCTTGAAGGCCTTGAATTCGAGGTGGTTGCCGCACGGGTCGCGGATGAACATCGTGGCTTGCGCGCCCGGCAGGCCCTCGTACCGGAGGTACGGTCCGACGGCAAAGTCGTGGCCTTCGGCCTCGAGGCGGTCGCGCATCGCGTGCCACGCGGTCCATGCCAGCACGAGTCCGAAGTGCATCGCGGGGATGGCCTTGCCGTCCACGGGGTTGGTGGCGACCTCGGGCATGCGCTCGACGAGGTGGGCGACGATCTGATGGCCATGGAAGTTGAAGACGCAGGATTCCGTCTTGGTCCGCCCGACCGAACAGCCGAGCACGCCGGCGTAGAAGGCGCGCGCTGCGTCGAGGTCGTCCACGGGGAAGGCGAGGTGGAAGGGGCGCAAGGCCATGCATTCACCTCAGAGCACGGGCTGGGACTGCAGCCACGCGAGGTCGGAGATGTACAACTGGCGGATGTCGTCGAGGCCGAGGACGAGCATCGCAAGGCGTTCCAAGCCCATGCCCCACGCGACCACCGGCGACATGCAGCCGAGGGGTTCGGTGACCTCGGGCCGGAAGATGCCCGCGCCGCCAAGTTCCAACCACTTCCCTCGCCAGCGGACCTCGACCTCGAGGCTTGGCTCGGTGTACGGGAAGTAGGCCGGGCGAACGCGCACCTCTGGGTAGCCCATCTTGGCGTAGAAGGTCTTCAGGGTCGTGACGAGCATCGGAAGGTTGGCCCCTTCCTCCATGATGATGCCCTCGATCTGATGGAATTCGGGCAGGTGGGTCCGGTCGATGGCCTCCTTGCGGAAGACGCGGTCCACCGAGAAGACGCGGCAGGGGGTGTCCGGGTGCCGTGCGAGGTACTGCACCGTGTTGACGGTGGTGTGCGTGCGGAGCAGCCCGCGGCGGGCGACGTCGTCGGAGAAGGTCCCGCCCCAGCCGCGGCTGCCGGTCTCGCCGCCGTGCTCGTGGATGCTCCGCCAGGTGGCGAGGTGGTCGTGGTCGATGTCCAGCGACGCGGGCTCATCGAGGTAGAAGGTGTCCTGCATCTCACGCGCGGGGTGGTCCTGCGGAATGAACAGCGCGTCCATGTTCCAGCCGGCGGTTTGCACGTAGTCGTCGACGAGTTCGCTGAAGCCCATCTCAAGAAAAATCGTCCGAATGCGCTCAATGAGGGCCTGCATCGGGTGGGTGCGGCCCATCGTCGGCATGGCGGCCGGCAGGGTGACGTCGAAGCGGCGCACCTCCACGGTGTCCCAATCGAGGCCCTGCTGCAGCACCTCGGGCGTGATCTCGCCCACCATGTCACGTTCGACCAGCGCCTCGTCCGCGAGGCCGATGGCGGCCGCCGTGGCCGTCCACGAACGCACCGTGGACGCGTCGACCACGATGAGGTCGCGGCGCCGTCGGAAGTGCTCCAGCATCCCCGGGTCGAGGGATTCGACCGGCGCCGGCAAGGACGCGAGGAAGGAGGAGCGCTGCTCAATGGTCGCCTTCGTCGCGTCAAGGTCCTCCGCGACGAGCGTGCCGCCCTGAACGGTGATGTTCAGGGCCTTCAGCAGGCCTACACCGGGTCCCGCTTCGCCGCGGTCAAAATCGCCCTGAAGCGCCGCCATGGTCGGCTCGTCGGTGGCCGCGATCCAGTCCACGAGGCGAGCCTCGAGGAGGCCACGCTCAAGGGCGTCACGGCCGGCGGGGCCAAGCGAGACGGTCTCCTTGTGCTGCTCGGCTTGCTCCGCAAGCCCGTGCTCGACGAGGCCCACCGCAGCGCCGGTGGCGACGGCTTGGTCGGACCAGCCGCAGGCTTCGAGGATGGCCGCGACGTCCCATGCACGCTCGGGTGCGCTGCGCATCGCGGCCGCCAGCCGACGCTCAGGGTTCCTGAGCACGGG
>JALRLN010000183.1 GCA_023254445.1 Candidatus Poseidoniaceae archaeon
GGAAGCCGCGTGGTGACCGAATACTACGAGGCGACCGGGCTGGACGAGGACCTTGCTGCGATGGGCTTCAACGTCGTCGGCTACGGATGCACGACCTGCATCGGCAACTCAGGACCCCTGCCCGAGGCCGTGGAGGCCGCCATCGACGAGGCGGGCCTTGTGGTCGGGTCGGTCATTTCCGGCAACCGAAATTTTGAGGGGCGCGTCCACGGGAAGGTGAAGGCGAGTTACCTTGCGTCCCCTCCCCTTGTGGTGGCGTATGCCATCCGCGGAACGCTCGACGTCGATCTTGCCACCGAACCGCTCGGTCACGGTGCGGACGGACGCCCTGTGATGCTTGATGAGGTGTGGCCCACCGACGATGAATTGGCCGAGGCGCGCGCTGCCATTACGCCGGACATGTTCCGCCAGCGGTACGACGACGTGATGAGCGAACCCCGTTGGGACGCCATCCCTTCGGAACCCTCGCCGCTCTACGCGTGGCAAAACGACTCGACCTACATCCGCCTCCCCACCTTCTTCAGCGGCCTTGGCCCGACGCCGTCGCCCATCGCCCCCATCCAAGGGGCTCGTGTGCTGCTGAAGTTGGGCGATTCGATCACGACCGACCACATCTCGCCGGCAGGGTCCATCCTCGCGGACGGTCCGGCCGGGGTGTGGCTGCAAGAGCAGCAGGTGGCTCCAAGCGACTTCAACTCCTTTGGAAGCCGACGCGGCAACCACGAAGTGATGATGCGTGGCACCTTCGCCAACGTGCGCATCCGCAACCAGCTCGCCCCCGGCACGGAAGGCGGGTGGTCCGTCGACCACGCCACGGGTGACGTGCTCTCGGTGTACGAGGCTGCGCAGCGCAACAATGGCCCCATGGTGGTCCTCGCAGGTGCGCAATACGGCACGGGTTCTTCCAGGGACTGGGCAGCAAAGGGCACGTACCTGCTCGGCGTCAAAGCCGTCATTGCCACGTCCTTTGAGCGCATCCACAGGTCCAACCTCGTGGGCATGGGGGTGCTCCCGCTCACCTTTGTCGAAGGTCAGGACCATGCGAGCCTCGGCCTCGACGGCAGCGAAACCTACGACATTCCCATCGGCGACGACGTGCAGCCCCTGCAGCGCTTGACGGTCACCGCCACCCACGCAGAGCGCGGGTCAACGGCATTTGAGGTGGACGTTCGCTTGGACACGCCCGTGGAAGTCGAGTACTTCCGAAACGGCGGCATCCTCCACACCGTGCTGCGGCAAATGGCCACGGCCGAGTGACGGTGGCTTGAAGTCCACCCACGACGGAGGAGCACCAATGACGAGGCTCCGGGGCGACGTCCGGTATCGCTTCCGCGTCGACGACGAGGAGGTCCACGTTGTCGTTGAAGGCGACGCAGAATGGGTCGAGGGCATCGTTGAACGCCTGAACCTCACCGACGTGGGGTTCACGATGCCAATGGCGCGTGCGAGCCGCCCAACCAACCTCTCCGGGGTCTCCTCAGGAGACGACGAAGACGATCCAGTCCCCGAAGATCGACCTCCTGCAGACATGGGGCCAACCCCCGACCCCTCCCGAATTCCAATCGTTCGCCGACCCATCGGGGAATTGGATTTGGAGGGCGCCATCGACGCCATCGGTCTCGTCGACATGCAACGCCCAGACCCGGTCGAACTCATGGACGTCATCGCGGACATGGAGGCGCCGATGCCGGTCAAGGACGCAATGTCGGTGGACCCGATGGCGGAGGCCTGGCTGAAGGCCCTGATGGAGGTCGTCGTTCGGGAGCATGGTGCAACGGCGATGCGGACTCAAGACATCGAAGAAGTGCTTGGTGAGCGCCTTGGAGAGCGCCGTGACGGGCTGCTTGAAGTGTGGTTGAACACCCTCTTCAGCGCTGGGAAGTTGGTCAAGGTTCACGGTGGGGACGGCGTTGGATGGGGTCCTTCGCCTGCATGGTTGGCTTCTTGACCGTCTGCACGTGATGCTGACCGTGCTACCGCGCGGCATTGCAAAGGCATTAAGGGTGAACCGAGGCTCGTCTAATTGAGTGGTCTTGATGCTGTCCAAGAACGACCCCCAGAACCGTGCCAAGAGCGTGATGCTCGTGGCCTTGATGCTTGCCTCCTTGATGACCGTCTTTGCTGCCCCTGCGTCCGCGTCAATGGCGCGGAACTACACCGCAGGACGGGACCCTCAGGACATCGCCATCGCGGACTTCGACGGTGACGGTCACAACGACATGGCCATCGCCACCGACGGTACGCACACGATTTCCATCCTCTGGAACGACGGCAACGGCAACTTCTGGGAGCGCTCCGACGTCTGGATCACGGGGAACTCGAGCCGCAACGCGGACTGGGACGAGTTCTCGAACGCACAATTTGTCGAGGTCGGCGAATTCACCGGCGACAGCAACCCCGACATTGCGGTGTACCAGCGAAACAACCCGTTCAAGACGGACGCCAACGGTGCCCCCGCGAGCGAACCCGGCAACCTGACCATCCTCGAGAACGACGGCCAGGGCACGCGTACCTTCTCGGTCGGTTCCCGATTCACGCATTTCTGGGCGTGGGACATCGAGGTCGGTGACTTCAACCAAGACGGCGACGATGACGTGGCCATCCTGAGCCTCGCGG
>JALRLN010000184.1 GCA_023254445.1 Candidatus Poseidoniaceae archaeon
CTGCCGATCACCAAGGGCGACGTCGCTTCGGTGGTGGCTGGGGACCTGAACCCCGAGGCGATGCCCTTCCTCGAGCAGAACCTCTCCTCGTTGGCCGAGCGTTCGGGGCGCGAGGTGAAGATCACCCTGCACGGCGGCGACGGACGAGCGTGGCGAGCGCATGCACCGTTCCTTGGGGTGGCCGACGTGGTGTTCGTGAACCTGCCCCATGACGCACCGGACCATCTAGCTGACCTTGTGCCACTGTTGGCCGACGATGCGGTGGTGCTGGGGTGGTCCATCGTCGACAGGGACGCTGAGGCCGACCTCTCGGCCAGCGTACGCGCGGTGTTTGAAGCGGCGGGGCGCGAGGTGGTTTCGCTTGACGTGGAGCCCGTCAAAGGCTACAGCACCACCCAAGCGATGCTTCGGCTCATGGTGCGCTCGACGACGGGTTCTTGAGTCGGCTTCCGTTCCGTCGCCACATGGACACCACCGTCCGCTGTGCCTGTGGCGTGTCGATCGACATTGCAGGGGCAACCCCTCGGAAGGACGGCATCAAGGTCTGGTGCCGCGTGTGCGGGACGACCACCGTCCATCGGAAGGACCAGTGAGGCGCCCGTTCCGGGAATTGAACCCGGGTCGCAGGAATGACAATCCTGCATGATAACCTCTACACCAAACGGGCAGGCAGCCGAGCGTGAAGGAACCCATATTTAAGCCGCTCTCACCGTGTCCGAAACGGTTCACATGAGCGACAAGCCCTCCTCCGCTGCGCAGGCCCGGGATGCTGCTGAACACGCGGCGGCGGCAGATGCATTGGCGGCCGCCTTTGGTGGCGTGGCCGACCTCGGCGCCCCCGCAGAGGAACCCGCGCCGTCGGAGGCTTCAACCTCCGGACCTGCTGGGCCTCCCGGAGGCCCCCCAGGTGGACCCCCCTCTCGACCAAGCGGCGGGCCACCTCGCGGCCCCCCCGGCCGCGGACCGCCCCGAGGCCCTCCTGCGGCACGGGAGCAGGACGTCCCCGAGGAGGCTGGCGCTGAGGCCGAACCCGCGTCTGCTGCCGATGCCCCCGCGTCCACCGAAGAAGCGACGGTGGAGGTGACCGATCCTGCCGAACCCGCTCCCGCTAAAACGGAGGCGGCGGTTGACGTTGCTCCTGTTGAGGACGAAGCGGAGGACCCCGAGGCGCCGTTGCAGGGCGAACACACGCCGGACGCCGACGACGAACCAGCCTCTGAGGCACCGACCAACGATGTGGCCATGGATGAGCCGGTGGCCCCCGCTACGGAACCATCGACGGCTCCTTCGGCTCCCGCAGAGGAGACCCCCTCCACGCGCGGTCCGCCGCCGCTCGCAGTCGACGCCGAAGTGCGCCGGCTTCGCGGGGCGCTGTCCACGGCACAGGCCACCATCGAAGCGCTTGATGAGCCGCAGGTCCCCCCGGCCGTGCTTGACGACATCGTGGTCCCCCAGCACGTCGTGGCCGACATCGCGCGGATGGGGCGCTGGATGGTCAGCGAAGACCTGGCCCGTGGCGTCATGGGCGGCATAGCGATGCTGCACCCCGACCATGCCGGCGTTGTCGTGGCGACAAGGATGCTGTCCAGCCTCCCTCGCCTCGACGAACGGTCGATCGTTGTCGGTCGGCTCGGTGTAGGCGCTCCACGGGGCGCACGCGACGACTGGCGCTTGATGGAGGTCCTGCTCGCCTCGGTCAGCGTCGCCACAGGCGGGCCCGCCGCGGTCCTCCATGCCCACGGTCCGTACACCACGGCAATGTCCTGCGAGAAGGACCTCGTCGTTCAGCAACCCTTGGACGAACTCGGCAAGAAGCACATCGGGCGGATCATCATCGTGGACCGTGACCCCGAGGACCCCGAATCCTTCCTGCGCATGGCCGTGGAAGCCCTGCAACAGGGCGGAATGCGCTGCATCGTCGTGCGTGGCCATGGCGCCTACGCCGTTGGGGCTGACCTGACCCAGGCCTGGGCCAACGCCTCCATGGTGGAGCACAGCATGCGCGTGGCCTTGTTGGCCCGTCAAGCCGGACTCAAGACCTGATTCAGGCTGAGCGCAGCGCTTGGCAGCGCTGAATGAAGTTCTCGAACATCTCCTTGCCGTACTCGGAGTCGTTCACTTCGGGGTGAAACTGGAGCCCGAAGCGGGTCCCCTCGTCGTTCTCCATCCCCTGCACTTGGCACGACGGGGAGGAGGCCGTGATGACGAAGCCGGGCGGCACGACGTGCACCTCGTCGTTGTGGGATTCCCACACCGTCTGCCGTTCAGGCGTGCCTGCGAAGATGTGGCCGCCGCCGTCCACCAGCCCAATTTCCATCTCTCCGAACTCAGGTTCAGGCGATTCCCGAGCATCGCCACCGTAGTGGCGCGCCATGAACTGGTGGCCGGCGCAAATACCGAGGATGGGGATGTCCAGGTCGAGGAAGGCGCCGCAGTTCCCAAGTTCGCCGCTCAGGCCCACGCGCGCCGCACCGCCGGACAAAATGAGCCCGTCGAGGTCGCGGAGGTCCTCGACCGGGGTCGAATTCTCGATGATTTGGGTGTCCACGCCGAGGTAGCGCAGCATCCGCCACTCGC
>JALRLN010000185.1 GCA_023254445.1 Candidatus Poseidoniaceae archaeon
CCAGGCTCTGTGAGCGCGCTGCTGTGGCCATGTACCGGCGCGCCATCGAACCCCCCATCAGGCTCCAACGTTCGCCCCATGCCGTTTCTGGACCCATGGTCTTGACCTCGCAGGCCCGTCCTCAAGCCTTCCGCCGTCAGCCGAAGCGGGCATGCAGCGCTTCAAGCCCGGAACGGAAGGCGGCGATGGATCGTCGGTGGTCGACGGCCGCGGTGTGGGACTGGGCCAGGGCGCCAAGACGCTCTTTGTTGTCGTAGGCGGACCTGAGGGCTGCGATGAGACCATCGATGCCGACCTCGCGGTCGACCAGCACCCCGCCCGCGCCCAACGCTTCCCTCTGCGAGCCAATGTCGTTGGTGACGCTTGGCACACCAAAGAGTCCCGCCTCGCTGATCACCCGGCCCCACGATCCGGTGCTTGAGAAGAGAATCAGGTGCACGTCGAGGCCGCTAAAGAAGGCGGCCGCATCGACGTGGCCAAGCGCCGTTGCGTTCGGGTGACGGCCCAACTGCTGCGGAAAGGCGCTTCCTCCCGCCACGTGCACCTCGGCCTCCGGCCACGCTTCGGCCAAAGCTGGGAGGAGCCGATGGTAGGTGGCCAGCCCCTTTTCTGGGGTGACGACCATGATGCCAATCCGCGGCTTGCTCATGTCCCTGGACGCCAACCCTTTCGCCCGTTGCTCGTCGACGCGCTGGCGGGTGCCGAACCGCGTGGCGAAATCCACCGGAAGCGGGACGCTGCACGTCGCTTGGACGTCAAAGGCCCCCCGAACCTGTTCCAGCAGGCCTTCTCCGGCAGCGTATACCATCGCTGCTCCCTCCACGGCCGAGCGGTACAGGTGTGGGAAACGGAACACGGTTTCGTCCCGGACGAAGAGCACCCACGGGACGCCGCGTGAAGCGAAGGCCGACGCCGCACCCGCAGCCCACTCGAGTTGGGTGACCCCGATGCCTTCGGTTCCGACCGCGTCGAGCCATCGGTGAACCTCCCGCTCAAACATCGCGTTGCGACGCAAAAGGTGGCGTGCATGTGCCCACGTTCGAGGCCTGCCTTCGCCCCCGCGCTCGCGGAGGGTCCACGCCACCTTCGACCACGCTCCCTCAATTCGAAGCGGTCGGCGGTGAAGGTTCACCTCAGGGGCGAGCAGGCCGAGCGGGGCGCCTCGGTCGCTGCTTGCGAAGGCCTCGACCGACCACGCAGGGCTACCCTCGGCAGGGGGGGAGGGTTCCAGCGGCGTGTACGCCGGGGCCGTCTCGAGGAGAGGGCCGCTGCTGGCCACGCCCCCGATGAGTGCTGCGAGGGAGCGCTCTGCGCCACCTCCGGGAGGGTCAAGGTCCCTTACAGCAACAAGCAGCCGACGCATCCCCTCACCTCATGCGGCGTTCGGCAGGTAGGCTGAGCCCACGTCATCGATGCGCGGAATGGCTTGTTCGGGCCATTGGCCACGTTCGCGGAGGAGGGCCTCCACCTTCTCGGGCACGGCCGGGTAGGCAAGGTCCGTTCGATGGTCGCGGTAGTACGACCAGTGCCGGTTGAAATGACGGTTTTGCACCCCCATGCCGAGGTATACGGCGTATTTTGGCCCCCTCGTTCGCCCTCCACAGTGGAGCACACGGTGGTCAAAGAAGACGACGTCGCCAGGTTCAGTGGCGATCCATCGGGAACGCGCAAAGGCCAGACGTTGGCCGAGCAACCACCGGCGCACGGTAGAGAACCGCGGGGCCTTCCGTTCCCACCGGACAAGGCGCGACTCCCTCCGGTGCGACCCGGGGATCAAACCGAAGCGGAACCCCGACTCAGCATGCGTTTGCAAATACAGGGCGATGCGGAGCATGCGGTAGGCCTCGTCCCCCTCCTCCCAGTCACCGCCTACGCCGTGCACGCGGTCGACGTTATCACGGTGCCATCCAGGGGACGAGTAGCCGGCGTGGAGGTCGTTGTGGTGCAGGTAACGGACGCCCTCGCCGAGGAGCGTTCGGGCCACCTCAAGGAGGCGCTCGTCCACCAGCAGGTGCTGGAAGGCCTCCTCGGTCGCCACGCCTGCGGGCTTCGTCCATTTTCGTGGTACCCCATCGACGACGTCTTTGAAATCACCGTCGGTGACGCCGGACGTCGCCGTGAGGGCCGAGCGCAAGCCTTGGGCCTCTTCGACCGGAAGCAGCCCTTGGACGACGACAAATCCGTCGCGCACGAAGGCCTTCCGCAGCCGCTCCTTCGCCGCATCGTCCATGCCGAGCCCCTGCCGAACCCAGCGCTCGCGTCCCTAAAAGGGGCAGGGCCCTGCGCTTTGCATGCGTGCGCTGCTGTACGCCGGGGAGATGCCCCACGACAGGCAGCATGTGGACACCGTCGTGCAGGCCCTCCGCGAGGCCGGTGACGAGGTTCGGCTTGTCGTGGCGACGGCCCCGCCGCGCCCAGGGGACATCGAAGCGGCATCGTGGTTTGGGCGCCACCTCCGCGGCGTGCTGTGGCGTCGTGCAAGGTGGGCCCCGAACCGGTACCATCACGACCGCGCCGCATGGTTCGACGAACACGGCGAGCGTG
>JALRLN010000186.1 GCA_023254445.1 Candidatus Poseidoniaceae archaeon
TTGCTGGAAGGAGGAGACGCTGACGGCGCCGTTGTCCCATCCGTCTGGCTCGTCCAGCGAAATCAAGACGGTAAGGGGCACGTTGTTGCCGTTCGTGATGCGGAACTCGACGGACTTCGACTGCTCCGCGCCGAAGGGGGTCATCGCGCTGACCTGCGTGATTTCAAGCCGTCCTGCGACCACGTCGTCCTTCACCACGATGTTCACGGGGAGGTCAAAGTAGCGCGCTTCATCGCTGTCCACGCCGTCTTCGATGATGCCGACGTAGATGGTATGGTTGCCAGCCTCCACCTGGTTGCGAAGGTCGACGTCGAGCACAAGCGTGGCGTATTCGTCCGCCCCGAGGCGCACGACCGGCGCGTTGGCGCCCGACTCATCGCTGATGGCGTACTCCCACGACCCGTACTGCCCGTCCGCCTCGAGGTTCCGAGCCAGCAGGTTCGGGGGGACGATGCGCCACGTCGTGTCCGTGGCCGAGTCGCCGGCGTCGGTGATGCGGAAGGTGAAGCGAGCGCTGCCGCCCGGACTGATTGGACCCACGGTTCCGAGCACGCCGGCATCGCTGTCCGAGATGATCTCCGCCAGCACCCCAAAGGTGCGGTGCACGGTGAACGCGACTTCGGTGCGCAATTCGGTGTCGCTGTCGCTGATGACCAGCACACGGACGAGGCCGATGTCTTCGGCTTCGCGCTCGTCGGGCGGATAGATGGCCATGCGAAGCGTCAACTGCTGATGGGACCCGATGCTCGGGGTTACCGCGTTGATGCCCTCTTCGATGAGCGGTTGGCCCGTGTCGTTGTCGTAGAAGCGGTACAACCACGATTCAGGGAGTTCCGTGACGCGCAGGCGGAACTGGTCCGCATCAAAGCCTGCATTGAACACGTCGAGGTAGAAGGATGCACCCTCCTGCGCCTCGGACATGTCGACGTAATGCGAGAGGTCCTCGTCGTACAGGTCCGGTCGGTTGGAATCGGCGATCTGCCGCTGGTGCTCTTCGTCCTCAAACACAGCGACGCGAGGTTCAGCGTACACGCCGACTTCTTCGAAGTCGAGCGTGATGTCCACCACGTCCACCTCCACCATGGTGCCGTCGATCTCGGCGTAGGCACGGGCCACCACTTCAAGGCGCGAGGGGGCGTTCGTGAGGTCATCACCGACCTCGATGGACAGGATGGGGCGGGCGACGGAACCCCCGCCGCTCAGCGAGTAGCCGGCTGGACGGTCCCACACGGGGTCGGACCACGACGAGGGGAGGGAACGCTTGAGGTCGAGGATGACCTCCATGGCCGCGGACGATGCACCCACGTGGGTGACGAGGAATTCGACCGTGCTCGTCTGACCGGGAGCGATGAGGACCACGGTCGGTTGGTTGTTCGGGACGCCAAGATGGACGCCGTGCTCCACGAACTCAAGCCCTTCGTGCTCGTAGAGGACCGTGTGCCCCTGCACGTCGCGGATCTCGAGCGCGAGCGGGTACACGCCCGGAGCGATCGATGAACCACCGTCGTACGACCAGGTGAAGTTGCCGACCAAACCTTCGTTGTCGAGGCGCAGGTCATCGTCGCCAAAGTTCTCATCGAACAGCACGCCGGCGCCGTTTGGCGTGCTCAGCACGAGGCTGACCGATTCGATGTCCGCACGGCCGAAGGCATCGCGCACGTCCACGTCGAACTGAATTTCCCGGTCGTCAGCAAGCGCGTTTGGCGCCCATTGGAGGATTTCTGGGTCGGTCCACGAGGCACCGACCTCGTGCACGCGAACCGAGGAGGCGGCCAGGGCGTTCGCCATGACTTCCAGGCGGGAGGTGCTCGTCGTCGAGTCGAGGTCACCAAAGGCGACCTCAATGTCGCAGTCCGCGCCACCGATGGGGTTCCCGCCTTGACCTTCGCAGGAGGCCTGACCGTCGATGAGCAACTTGAGTTGCTTCCCGTTGGCGATGGTGTACCCGTTCGAGGAAATCGAGAACATGATCTCTTGAGCAGCGAAGGTGCAGGAGCCTCCGAAGGTGGCGCTGCAGGGATCGTCGAGGTCCACCGTTTCCGAATCGATCTGGCTGTCTCCTGCCTTCAACGAGAAGGTCACGTCACCGGTCGAGCCCTGCGCGCCTCGGAAGCGCATGTACACGGTCAGTTGGATTTCGTCGTTGTTCGAACCCTCGCCGTAGATGGTGAGGTCGGAGATCAACTCCGACGAGCGGAACTCGATGCCACCAAGCACCGAAAGTTCCTCTTGACCGCCGTCCGGCTCGAGCGTCGAAATGTGTCCGTCGCCCCCCGCGCTGTTGTTTTCGGCATCGAGGTACAGACGGTAGTTCTCGAGGCCCGCCACGGCGGGAGACGGCTCGACGGGGGCGTCGAGCACCTCAACCACGCTGTGGGAGGGGAGCACGCTGAGGGGGGCCAGCGCCATCAGGCCAACAAGCAGAACGTCGTCGATCTGCTGCTGGACCAGGCCCGGCGCAACCGCAGCACCCTCGTGATGGTCACCCACGACCAGTCGTTGCTCGATTCCTTCCCGACCGTGCTCGACATA
>JALRLN010000187.1 GCA_023254445.1 Candidatus Poseidoniaceae archaeon
CCACGTCCTTGACGGCCAACCCGTCGCCCATCACCTTCAGGCAACCGCTCGCCGCTTGGCGGGCGAAGGTACCGACAAGGCCCCGGGCCTGCCCGGCATGGTCGATGCCCTGCACGCTTGAAAGGCGGACGATGGACACATGGCGATCCGTTCCTCCAGCTGCTGCAAAGCACCCTTCTGCCCTTGCCTTGCCCCTCCCATAGCCATCGAAGGGGAGCGGCTGAACGTGAACGTCGATGGGGGCCTCCTGAGGGGCATGGACACGGATGGTGGACGCAAGCACGAGGGCAAGGTGGGGGTGCGCTTCGGCGGCTTCGACCACCTGTTGGGCAAGGTGCACCGTGGCCTCTTCAACGGCCTGGTCCGGTGCAGACCGAGGGAGGGGGCCAGCGAGGTGAATCACGGCATCCAGGTCGTCCATCATGGTGGAGAGCCCAGTGACGTCGAGGCTCCTGAGGTCGAGGGCTACCCCGCGCACCCCAAGTCGCTTCATCACCGCCTGGCCGATGAAGCCGGACGCGCCCGTGACGCCGATCATGGAGGCACCTCAGTCGAGGGGCATGCGGGCGATTGCGGCATCGATTTCCGCACGAAGCTCGTCGTCAGCGTAGCGTTCTGCTGCGTCGGAGGCAACGGCTTCGATGGGCGCAGGAACGGCCCCGGAGACGGGGGTCCAGTCGCCGAACGGCGGGGCAACCACCCAGTGGCTCTCGGTCTGCCACAACCGAGGCACTTCGTCGGACGACACCAGGTCTTCGTGGAGTTTTTCGGAGCGGATCAATCCACGCTCCTCGACCTCGAAGCCGCCAGCAGCGAAGGGCATGGACTGGATGATGCCGAGCAATTGCCGCAGGGAGAAGGCCTTCATGCGAAGCACGAAGATTTCCCCGCCGTTGCACATCTCGACCGCATCGAGCACCAGCCTGGCCGCCTCTGGGATGGGCATGGCAAAGCGGGTCACCTCGAGGTCGGAGACCCACACCGCTTGCCGCTCCCGGATGCCACGCACGAACGCAGGGATGACCGAGCCACGGCTGCCCAGCACGTTGCCGAACCGAACGCAAGCGCACTTCGTGTCCGAATCGACGTTGCCGTCGATGGTGAGGCGCTCCGCCACGAACTTGCTGGCCCCCATCGTGCTGGTGGGCGAGACGGCTTTGTCCGTGCTCACCATCATCATGATACCAACACCGTGGCCCTTGGCGAGGTCGACGACGTTCTGTGTGCCCAGGATGTTCGTCTTGACGGCCTCTGTGGGGTTCTGTTCGCAGATGAGGACGTGCTTGAGCGCCGCGGCGTGGACGACGATGTCAACGCCTTTCTGGAAGGCGCGCTCAAGGCTCTCGCGGTCGCGAACGTCCCCGATCATGAACTCCACGTTCGCATGGGCTGCCAGTTCCTGCTGGAAGTGAAAATGCTTGGAATCGTCGCGGGAGAAAACGATGACCTTTGCAGGCTTCCGGGGGAGCAGCTGGCGAACAATTTCTGCACCAATGCTCCCGGTACCCCCAGTCACCAGCACGCGCGCGCCTTCGATGCGACCGGCCTTCATGCCGGCTGGTCGCCCACCGTCGCCATCAACGTTGTGCGTGAATGGCGTTGTGGATGGCGTCGGCGTACGCTGCTTGGTTCACCGCTGAATCGAACCGCGTGCGTTGCACGTCCATCGCCTTCGCACGGCGTGAACGGTCGGAAGCATCCCATGCATCGAGGGCGGTGGCGATCTCTTCAGGCGACGGGTCGCTTGACAGCAGGTGGCCCGCCCCTTCCACCACAATTTCCGGGTTGCCACCCACCGCGGTCACCATGGCCGGAACGCCGGCAGCGAAGGCCTCCATGATGGACACGGGCAAGCCTTCCGACGCGCTGACGTTGACAAACACGTCCACAGGATGGTCCGCATACCGTTGAAGAACGACCGCATGGTCAAGCCAGCCCAGCAGGTCGACGGTCACGTGGTCCGGCATGGCCTCCACCGTTGTTTCGAGGGCTGGGCGTTCTGCACCGTCCCCAACATGCGTCCAGTGCACGGACCTTTTGACGAGCATGAGCGCTTCCGCAAGCAGGTGGACACGCTTGACGTCGATGATGGAGGAGACGCTCAAGATCCGCAGCACCCCGTCCTCGACGACCGGACCCTCCTCCCTCGAGGGAACGCCGAGCGCGCCAAGGTGGATGCGGTTGGCCACCGGTGCATGAACGGTGCGCAGGTGCTTCACCCCTGCTTCGGAGTCGGGAAGCACGGCGGTCATGGCCAGGGCAGCACGGCGTTGGAAGGGGAGCCGAGGAAGGCCACTGCGCCATGCGTACACGTCCTTGCCGTGCGCCCTCGAAAAACACGGCATGCCAGGCCGCTTTCGCTTGAGCAAGGCAAGGACCGTGGCGGGGCGCCCAAACCAGAAGGTCGCGGCTGCATCGATGCCGTCGAGGTCCACCATGGATTCGATGGTGTTCGCCAAAAGCCTCGCCTGAGCGAGCTCGCCGACGGTCGCCCGGAACG
>JALRLN010000188.1:0-2225 GCA_023254445.1 Candidatus Poseidoniaceae archaeon
CGTTGCTTTGGGTCAGACCAAACTGGCTGTACGAGGACCAGCAGGCCACGGACCCGTTGGTCAGCACGGCACAACTGCCGGCGTCCGACTTGTGCTGCACCGTAGCGCCGTTCAACTGCGTGTTCCATTGAATGCTTGGGGGGGTGGAGCCGACGCGTTGTGGACAGACGACCACGCTCGTGCTGTTCAGGGTGCATGAGCCCTCGAGGTCCTGAAGGCCGAAGTCACCGCTCAACCGAGCGGGAACAGGGCGGCTGAAGGTGTTGTCAATGGTGGTGGTGTTGGGGAACACGTAGGGCTGGTAATCGAGCGCCTGCCATGGGTAAGCCGTATTCGAGGTGTACTGGCCCCAGCAGGACAGCCCGTCGTCGCCATCCGCACAGAACATGTTGTTGTACTCACCAAGTGCTTCAAAGCGACGGTCTTCCACCTGCAAGGTGAAGTTGAAGTCCGGCACGGTGCCCTCAAAGGAGAAGGATTCCGATGCCACCATCAGGGGCATCAAGCGTTCGAGGTTGGCGTCGAAGGGGAAGCCGTTCGCCACGACCGGGAAGGTGCCGTAGGAGCGAAGGCTTGGTCGCATGGTGACGACGTTTTCGAAGGTCGTGATCTGTGCGCCGCTGTTGAAGGAAGGAATGGTGGCCGTTTCGTAGGCGTCGACCCATTGCTGCGCTACGATCGAGAAGGTGGTGTTGATCACGTTCGCCTGCGCAGTGCCTTGGAAGGAGTAGAGCCCAACGTTGCTGCTCATCTGGTTCACAAGGTCAAGGCCACGGGGCTGTTCGGGAGCGAAGAAGACGTCGCAACGCTGAGCCGCGACGCTGTTGTCGCACAGGTCACGGATGTCGATCGGCTGGTTGACGGGCGTGCCAATTTCGTATTCGTAAATCGGCGCCGTGAAGCGGAAGGGATCGGTCACCACAAGGTCCACCAGGACCCGGCTCGATGTCGTTGAGGTGTTGTACCAGAGCACGATGCGGTAGGTGCCCTCCTCGTCCGGAGCATCGCCCTTCAGCACGTGGCTTGGCAGGTCCCAACCGTGCCACCGTGCCGAGGAATTGTAGGACCCATCGTGCCCGGTCCACCCTGCAATGGATTTGTTCTGGTAGTTCCCACGGTCCAACCACGACGAACTTGTGTTGTAGCGCGTCCAGAGTTCGTTGCTCGAGGTGAGGACAAGGTCGACACCGTTGGCATCGTCATGGTCTTCGCCTCGTGCGAGGATGTCCACCGCGCCGGTCGGAAGGTGTTCGCTGAAGAACGGCGTAGGCGCGGGCGTGCTGTACGGGTCCGGTTGAGAGGGTGTGTAGGTTGTGGCGTTGTTGCCCCAGCACCACGCCTCAGCGCTGTCCGTTCCCACACAAAAGTGGATGGCCTCATCGTAATCTTCGACGTCGGGTCCGGCGATCATTTCCGCGTTCATCCCGCTGGGAAGCGCCACGTAGGACAGCGCGTGCGCATCGGAGGGCGCCGTACCGCTTGCACCGAGGCCGCGGAAATTCGGATAGGTGCTCGTCGCCGTCGAGCCATAGCAAGCGACGCTGCCGTTGGTCAGCACCACGCAGGTCGTGCCGTACGGCTCGGAGGCCATGTCAACGATGGCGCTCTGGGCGTGAAGGGTCGAGAGGGCATTCGACGTATCTGGGGACGACGAGGTGCTCATGCCGGTCGTGGTGGGCAGGCGTCCAAGGCAGTGCAGGTCACCTCCGGCCGTGTCGATGCAGATGGCTTCTTTTCCGGTGTGCATCGCGGTGGCCTCCACTCCCACACCCAAGGCATGGGTCACGGCCGTTGAGGTCCAACCGCTTGTGGTCGACGACCCGAGCACGCCGTTGGAGTTCCGTCCCCAGCAGGTGACGGAGTCGAGGCTTTCATCAAAGAGCGCGCAGAAGGTGCCGCTGCGGACAGAGACCAAGTGCGTCAGGTTTCCAGACGTGCTGTGGGAAATGCTTCCCATGGTGCCGGTGCCAAAATTGCTGCCCCAGCACCAGACGTCGTTGGCTGCGTTGCTGGCACACATTTCGTTTGCAGTTCCCGCGATGTGCGTCCAGGCTTCGTCGCCTTGCTGCATGACCTCCGAAGGCGCCCTGTTGGAGTAATGGTAGTAGTAATTCGGATTCTCATGGTCGGGGCTTTGGTACTGGCCGTACGCGTACCCATGGCAGAACAAGCGTCCGTTTTCCGTCACCGTGCACACCAGCGATTGCGGTCCGTTTGCGACCTCG
>JALRLN010000188.1:2235-2490 GCA_023254445.1 Candidatus Poseidoniaceae archaeon
CCAGAGCGGGGCGGGACGTAGGTCATGCTGGACGGAAGCCCTTGCGCTTCCACAGTGGTGCCTTCCGGCACCCACGTTGCTCCAGCACCCACGATGTTCGAGAACTGTGAGCCGGCAGCGACCGTCAAGACGTGATCGGCGGGAGCGAGGTAGTCGGTCACGTTTACGACGAACGTGGTGTTCACGCTCACGACGTCGGTTCCGAAGGTCGTGTTCGCGAAGACCGTGACCTCGTCCTGAACCCCAACGGAAAGC
>JALRLN010000189.1 GCA_023254445.1 Candidatus Poseidoniaceae archaeon
TGAACGCACGAGGTCCGCGAGGTCGACCATGTTCTTCGGCCGGGTCGGGTCTGCACCGTGGTTCGGTTCGCTCGCGTCCCACGTGCAATGCACGTCGTGCACCTCGGCGCCGAGCCGTTGCAGCACCTCGACGAGGAAGGGGCCAGGTACGGCGTTGCCAGCGTCCACGGCGACGCGAACGGGTCGCGTGAGGGAGCCCACGCTCTCGAGGATCGCGTCAAGGTAGGTCGGCATGTACGGCCGTTCCGTCCGGAGGCCCTCTCCGTGCTGAAAGTCGCCCTCAAGAAAGCAGGCCTTGAGGCGTTGAATGTCGTGACCCGCAAGCGGAAGGTTCCCTTCGCACATTTTGAAGCCGTTGTGGGTGGGCATCGGAAGGTGGCTCGCTGTCACCATCACGCCTCCTTGTACGTCCTCCGTCCAGCAGGCGTGGTACACCGCTCCGGTCGTGCAGATGCCGAGGTCGAGGACGTCGGTGCCCGTCGACAGAATGCCGTTCACGAGGGCCTCGGTCAGGCCAGGACTGGTGGCTCGGATGTCACGCCCCACCGCGATGCGCTCCGCGTTGAGCATCGTGCCCAGCGCACGTCCGAGGCGTTCTGCGAAGTCCGGGGTCAACTCGTCGGTTTCGGAACCCGAAGCGTGGCCACGGATGTCGTAGGCCTTGAAGCAGTGCTCAGGCCACGCCATGGTCAGCCCACCTTGGCTTGATTTTTGAACGCGCCTGCTCAAGGCAGCGCGGCCTGGACGACGATCTCCACCGCTGCACCTGCCGGAAGCGCCGCGGCTTGGAAGGCCGCTCGGGCAGGCTTGACGTTCACGCCCTCAAGCCATGCAGCGTAGGCGTCGTTCATCGCCGCAAAGTCCTGAATGTCAGCAAGCAGCACCTGCACGAAGGTCACGTCGTGTTTGCTGCACCCCGCCGAGTGAAGCAAAGCGTCCACCTTATCGAGCGCCGCGGTCACCTGCGCTGCAAGGCCGCCTGCGTCGGGTGCGATCTGACCCGAAAGCCAGAGCACCCCGTTTGCGGCCACGCCTGGGGTGTAGGGGCCATAGGTCGGTGCGCCGGGCAGGTCGATGCCACGTTTCGTGCTCATGGGAGGTGCTCCTCACTTGGGTCCATCAAGGTCGGGGCGGGAGGTCCATGAGGTGCGGCCGTGCACGAGGGCCATGGCCACGTGTTGGGTGCTTGACCACCCTGCGCACGTCCGGGCGCTGGCCGACAGCGTTCGGGATGGCTCGACCTTCGACCTTCTGCTGGCCACGGACCGCCCAGAAGTTCGCATGATGCTTGACCAGCGCGATGGGCACCTTCCATCACGTCGGACGGCATGGATGCCCCGCGCCCGTGGCGCGCTCGGTGGCGTGCGGCGCTTGGCTGCGGCTCGGCGCGCGCTTCGTCGCTGGTCGCGCGAGGTGCCCGCTGCGTACCGCATGGTGGCGATGAACGCCCCCCTGATGCCGTGGGCCGGTCGCCTTGCTGGATTGCATGAACGCTGGTGCCTCGTGGACACCGAGGCCCAACACCGGCACCTGCGCTGGTTGGAGCGTGGCGTGACGGACCTTGTGGTCCCGACCCACTGGCGGGAGGACCTCGACGGCGGTTGCCTTCAGGGGTGGGAGGAGGGCGAAGCAGCAGGCCGATGGCGCATGCATCGCCTTGACGGAGCCCATCAGCACCTCCACCTGCGCCCCATCCGACGGCCGTTGTCCCTTCACGACCCCCCGCGCCTGCTGGTGCGACGGCTTCTCGGCGACGGAAGCCACGACACTGCCGAGGTGGTTCCGATCCCTGACGCGGTCATCGAAGGCTTCGACTTGGTGCTTTGGGACGAGGCGGGTTCACCAACGGAACGCCGAGCATGGGACATGCTCGACGTCTTGTCGGACGTCGATGGCGTGATCACGCAATCCACGACCTTCGCGGCGGAAGCGGCGCTGCTCGGCGTTCCGACCTTGCTTGTCTCTCGGGCGGAGCGAGGCTTCCTCGACCGTATCCTGGACGAGGGATGGCCGCTCTTCCGGCACCGTGCGCCCTGCGAGGGCGAGGCGTGGTTGGACGTTCGTGCGCGTTGGTTGACCGGTCTTGCGCTCACCGATGCCCTTGACCCCGACCCATGGCCCGAGGCAAGCGCGGCGCTGCGCGACCTGCTGGCTTAGCCGGCTGAGGGCGTGAGCCAGTCGCGCATGATGTCCGCATGGTCACCGTTGAGCCAGACCTCGCCGCTGAGGACGCGTTCGATGGGGACGAAGGCGGCATCGGCTGCATCGTCGCCTGCCTGCGGTTCTTGGGACTCGTCCACCATCGTGACTTCGTACACGATGCTCACCACGTGCTTGCGCTCGTCCCTGTCAGGCTCGCTCATGACCATCAACAGGCGAGGGTCGCGTCCGAGGATGCCCGTTTCCTCCTTCAGTTCGCGAAGGCAGGCGTCTTCGGTCGTTTCGCCGTCGTCGACAAAACCGCCCGGGCAGCCCCACGCTCCGGCGTTG
>JALRLN010000018.1 GCA_023254445.1 Candidatus Poseidoniaceae archaeon
GTTCACCTCGACGCTGAGGCGGTAGCGCCCTTCCACAACCACCGTTCCCTCGTTCTGCTCAAGGTGCAGGTGCGTCGGAGCCTCGACGTCATCGAGCCGAGCGTCCATGGCCACAAGCAGTTCACACCGAGCATCGGTGACGATGCGGTGAAGCAATCGAGTGGAGGACGCATCCAGCGTCCATTCGCCCCGGAAGGGAAGGTTCAGCACGTCCAACGCCCACAACCAGGTCGCCGTGGTCCCCGCTTCACTGCAGCGAGCCAGTTCCAAGTGGTGCACTGGTTCCTCCGTCCACGTGCTGAGCCCGAAGTCCGCAAGGACCGCACGTTCGAGCACGGTCGTTCGTCCGGAAGCGGCGTGTAGGAGTCGCTGCAACAGCTGTGCCGCCCTTGCGTTGATTTCGGCATCATGAAGCCGAGGATGGCGAAGCCGAAGCCACGTGGTCAACAACGAGACGGGTCGTCGAGGAACATCGGGAGGGCGCTCCGACCTTGAGATGAAGATCCCGCTCGAACCGCTCAGGAGTGCTTCTCGAATCCATCCGTCGGGAACCCGGCCGACAACAGGGGTCTGAGGGCTGCACCTCAGCGCTGTCCCTTTGATGCGTCCCAAATCAACGGGTCCAGACGACAGCATGGCTGGCCCCCGCTCAGGCGTCGTTCGTTCGTCGTCAAACCACGTGCCTGGGGCCATGCCCCACGAGCCGTCGTCTTCGAGGAGTCGACCTCGAAGGATGGCGAGGGGTCGTTCCGACGCAGACCACGACAGGATGTCCTCTGGGTCGTCGCGTTGCAGAGGTGCCGCAACGAGGGCGAGGGTGCTTCTGTTCACCCATCGTGGGTCGCCGCGCAGCAGGCACCACGCCCCCCCCCGTTCGTTTCCACTCGACACGATGGTTGATTCAAAATCAGGGTGTGCTGTTCGTGCGGGGAGCCACATGATGTCCGATCGCGGGATGCCGTCGTAAGCAATGACCACCGTAGAGCCGTCCCTGCTCAGGATCACGTGCCTTCCATGGCCTTGTTCGGTTCGCATGGCGATGCGGAGCCTGCTGAGTGCATCGTGATGCAAGCGTTGCGCGCCTTCCTCCGTCAAGAGATGTGCAGCCCCCCGAAGGCCGTGGTCTGCATCCCGGTGCACCAACCCGGCCTCGCGCAAACTGCGGAGGGTGGAGGAGGTGTGGGACGTCGCCAACCCTATCCGAAGGGCGAGTTCGCTGACGGTGGCTGGGCCCTCGACGAGTTCGTCGAGGATGCGTCGTTGGTAGCCCGATCGAATCCGTGATGGCATCATCGTCCCCAGTTCTTTGCCCCTAGGGGCTTTTCTTTTTGAAGTCAGCGTTTATCATTCCAAGTTGTTACCAAAACTTACAAATTTCGACTGGAAAATATCGAATCCGTGTTCAATCGGGTTCGTTGGTTCAGAAATCTCGACGCTTTTCGGTATCCAACTGTAACAAGGAAACCGAATCAGCCGCCATGCTGATATAGGCGTCCGCGTCCATGGGCATCATGGCACCGGTCTTCCGGCGCCGACGAGGCTGAGCACATGAAGACCGTACGAATCCGCGAGAAGATCAAGAAGTTCCTGGGCGACCGGCCGCGCAACACCGCAGAAATCCTCGAGCACATCAACAGCACGATGCGCCACGGCACCACGAGTCAGCAGTTGGGCAACGTGCTCTCCAAGGACAAGGACATCGTCAAAGTGGGGTACATCAAGCGTTCTGGCATCCTTTCTGGGGGCTACGACATCTGCGAGTGGGCGACACGCGACTGGGTGTCGGAGCACTGCCCTGAATGGAGCGAAGGCCAACCGATCATCATGAACGAAGATGGGGCGTTCACCCTCGGCCCCTCCCCAGACGTCTGAAACGGCCGTTGACGCAACGGCTCATGCCTTCATGGGTCGGTTGGCGAACGGGTCAAGCGGCACAAGCAGCGCCGATGTCGCACGCCTGGCTCGGCGAAGGTGTCTCGATGCGCCGCATCACTCGCCGTTGAAGATGGACAAGGCCTCGTCAACGCTTGCACCATCGCAGATGATGGCGTGGCACGCGGCGGTCATACGCACCGCTGCCTCGGTTTCTTTCTGGTGGATGTTTCGGCCGGTCGCAGCACCTCGGCAACCCGACGTGTGGACTTGGGCATGCAGCCGTTCGAGGAAGGAACGTGCGTCCATCGAGGACCCACCTGAGCAGATGATGCCGGTGCGTCCTGCTGCTTCAACGGCCACGCCGAGGCTTTCCGCTTGGGACATGCCATCAAACGCGCGTGGGTAATTCACTTTTGCAAAATCAGCGCCGATGCAGGCTGCGACGCCCGCAGCCCCCGCGATCAGGTGGGGGTCCTTCTCGTCCTTGACCTCAGAGCCGCGCGGGTACATCCACACCACTGCGAGCATGCCGAGCTGGTGGGCTTGCCGGATCAGTTGAGCAGCCTCACTGAGCATCTCGTGTTCGTAACGGCTCCCGAGGTAGATGGTGTAGCCGATACCGACGACGTTGATGCCGTTGCTTGCAAGGTCCATCACGTCCTCCATGCCCCACATCGCTTGGCTCACAGGGTCACGCACAGACGTTGGAATCAGGTGGGATTTCGAATTCATCTTGACCAGGTACGGGAGGTCGGGATGGTCGCGGGCATACTGGGCGATCAATCCGAGTTGGCCAGCCAAGACCCCCAGCGTGCCTTGGGCATGGGTCCTTGCGCCAATCTCAAACAAATGCCCTGGGTTGTTGGAACTCAAGGGAATCGTTGCGCCACCGTCATGAAAATCGTCGTTGAGGTGCTCAATTTTCTGGTCGCATGCAAAGAGGTTCATGCACCCCGTTCCTGCCGTGGCCGCGAGGAAGTTGTCGATGTAGTCGTCCATCAATTCGTTTGGAACGTCGGCTGGGACGTTGACCTGTTGGCGGTCCATGGTCCCGGGGAAGGGGAGGACTGCTTGAACGCATCGTTGCGATTGTCTGCTGAAGCACGAACGAAAGTACATATTCTGATGCAACTTAATGGAACCATGACATACGTGTGCGGGAACTGCGGTCAACCGGGTCACAACGCACGAACCTGTACGCGGCCGATTCGGCAGCCAACCGCAGGTCTCCGTCGCTGCAGCGAGTGTTCAGAGACCGGCCACAACTCCCGAACCTGCCCACGCCTTCATCCGGAACTTGCCAAGCGCCGGGAGCGTGCTGCTGCTGCGAAGGGTACCCGCCGATGCGGTGAGTGCCAGAAGCGAGGTCACAACCGAGCCACGTGCCCATTGCTCCACCCAGATCGACCCACCGTACGCCCCAAAGACGGTCGACGACGCTGCTCCCATTGCGATCAAGTTGGACACAACGTCCGCACGTGCACCGTGCTTCACCCTGACAGGGTGCCCACCAAACGTCGCCCGAAGTCGCCAGGGTCGCGTCGTTGTGGGGCATGTGGGGAGATTGGACACAACCGAAGGACCTGCTCCATGTCCTGAGTCATCGACCACATGGCAAAGCCTCGACAGCGTCGAGTCACAACCACCTCGTCGAGCCACCACGGGTCAACGGAGCGTTGTCGTTCACTGGCCCGTGAAACTTGGGATGCGCTTTTCCACGTAGGCAGCGATTCCTTCCTTCGCGTCCGCGCTGAAGAACAGGGCGGCCTGAAGTTCACGCTCAAGCGCGAGGTGGTACTCGAAGGGAATCTCGGGGCCGGTCTGGCAGGAGCGCTTGATGTTGCCCACGGCCTTCGCGGCCTTGTTGGGCAGGGTGAACTGGGCGCTCACCCAGTCGAGCATCATCTCGCGGAACTCGGTCGCGTTGCCTTCCCAGATCTGATTGATCAGGGTGTGGTTCTTGGCATCCTCAAAGGACATGAGTTCGCCCGTGACCATCATCTCGAGGGCCTTGGCCTTGCCGATGAGGCGGGTCAGGCGGGCCGTGCCGCCGGTCCCCGCGAGGACGCCGAGGTTGATTTCGGGGAGGCCAAGCTTACCGCTGTTCTTCCGCGCAATGCGGATGTCAGCGGCCATGGCAATCTCAAGTCCGCCACCGACAGCGTGGCCGTTGATGGCCGCGATGACGATCTTCGGCGTCTGTTCGAGGCGAGACAGGGTCTCGTTGGCGTGAAGGCAGAAGTTGTACTTGAAGCCGGGCGAGACGCTGTTGAGCATCTTGATGGACGCACCGGCGGAGAAGAACTTCTCACCGGCGCCGGTGATCACGATGGCTGTGACCTTGTCGTCAAAGCGGGCGCGGATGATGGCCTCGTCGAAGTCACGGAACATGCCGTGGGTGTAGGTGTTCACCGCGGTGGCGTCCCCTTGCAGCGGCTCGCCCGCTGAATCGGAGGCAAGTTCGATGACGGCAATGCCGTTGTCGGTGGTGCCGTAGTTCACCAGGTTGTTCGTCATCGGTTCGAAGGTCAGGCCGTAGAGGTCGGACATGGCCTCGCCACCGCTGGGGCGCTAATGAAGCAATCGTCCTGCCTCATGCGGGTGCTGCATCGTGCTCGACAGCCTCTCCCTCGATGCTTTCGAAGGAGGTGTGGCTGCCTCGACGTCGTGCAGCCTCCCATGACGCCTTCACGTTCAGGGCCTCGGGGCTCGGCTCCCACGCGTCGCGGGGCAGCGCTGGACGGAAGGGCAGACGACGAGGACGCATCGGTCCATCGGCACGTTTGAGCATGAAGGGCGAAGTGAGCCCGAAGATGAGGCGCTTCGTTGGGCTTGGCCGGAACAACCTCCCAATCCATCGAAGCCCGTCACCGCTTCGTTCCTGATCCCGCATCCACCGAAGGCACATCCGTTTGAACGTCCGATCGCCAACCCTGTTCATCAACCACCTGTTCGCAACGCTGGTGCGAACGTACGGGAGCAGGTGCTTCCGGACCTCCCTGTCGTACGTCGGGCCCCCGAGCATGTCTTGCGCCGCCAAAACACCGGACCAAACCGCCATGCGCATGCCAAAGCCCCACATGAAATCCTGCAGGCCTCCGGATTCGCCGACGAAGTGCTGCCCGCTCCGTGAAGTGTAGCACCCGTTGAGCGTGAAGTCCCCCTTGCCGCCGACGCGCTTGACCGGCTGCATGTCCACGTCAGGATACAGGCGACGGTAGGTGGCGATGCATTCGTTGAGGAACCGCTCGCTTCCGCGTTGCTTGCGCCATAGGCAGGTGCAAATGAGTCCGACTCCATCGATGATGATCATGTAACTGTAAGCACCGGGGGCGACTTTGTCGTTCAGTTGGAAGGCGATGTGGTTCGGATGGGAGGTGTGGAAAATTTCGCCAAGCGCCAGCGCTGAGGTCTCCTTCGGACCGCACGCCACGATGTCGGCGTGTTCAAGGTTGATCCGGGATTTGTAGTGCAAGGTCACTCCGGCTTCAATCGCCATTCGCTTGAACGCCTGATCGATGGTGTGTGGCGAGGTGCCACGCTCGACGATTCGATACGCAACGCCGTTGGTGCGGGCTTGGGTTACGGCGTCGTCCGGGTGGATCAGATCGACCACAGAGAACGCCGTCGATTTGAATTCGCTTGAATCGAAGCCCCAGGCCTCGAGTTGGTCAAAGAAATCCTCGTCCATGCTCCAGTTTTCAAGTGCCTGAAAATCCCCGTCAAAACGGGCGCCAGAGTCCGCCCGGATGTCGTGCACGTGCACCTCCTTCCCTGCCCGTGCAAGGAGGATGGCGGCGGCAAGACCGGACAGGCCCGCCCCCGCGACCGTGACGGGGTGGTCGGACGGCATACACCCCCATCAACCCCCAGAGTTTGAAGAATGCGCCCTTCAAGCGTCGACCATGGGCGACGGGGCATCGGCCATCATCGTTGAAACCCCGGCCGAGGCGCTCGACCCCGACGCGCTCAGGGCCAAGTTACCTGTGCATGGTTCGGGCGCGGTCGCCAGTTTCATTGGCCTTACACGGGGCATCGACGAGGGGGTCGAAGTCCTTCGGCTGGAATTTGACGCATGGGAGGAGGAGCTCCCTGGTGTGCTGCATGCGCTCGCGGTCTCCGCCATGGAGCGATTTGGTGTCGCTTCCGTGGCGCTCGCCCATCGGACAGGTGCTGTGGGTCCTGCCGAGCCGATCGTTGCCATTCACGTGGCTTCTGCCCATCGGGGCCCTGCCTTTGATGCGTGCCGATGGCTCATCGATGAACTCAAGCGGCAAGCCCCCCTGTGGAAGCGTGAGGTGACCGCGGATGGTGCACGATGGCGCGCAGGTCTCGGCTGAAATCGAAGGAATCGTGGACATTGCCGCGAAACCGGTGGTGGCTCGACGGGCCACCGCCGAAGGCTGGCTGACTTTGCGTCCTGCCTCGATTCAAGCGATCCTCGACGGCGCCGTCAAGAAGGGCGACGTGCGGGAAGCCTCGACGATTGCTGCCCTTCAAGCCGTCAAAGAGACACCCCGACTGATTCCTCACTGCCACCCCGTTCCAGTTGCTTCGTGCACCGTCCGCTGGGTCGTTGACCAGCACCGTTTGGGATGCGTGGTGGAGGTCGGAGCACACTACCGGACCGGCATCGAGATGGAAGCCCTCGCAGGGGTCGCTGCTGGCTTGCTGTGTGCCTACGACATGGTGAAATCGTTGGAGAAGGACGAGGACGGGCAGTACCCCGTCGCGAGGATCGACGGCCTGCGCGTCCTCAGCAAACTCAAGGGGTCGTCCTGAGGTCCGGTGTGTTCATCATCCGCCGGACGATGGGCCAAGCATGCGCGTCGCCGATGCATGGCCCCACCTGCTCGAAGCCGTGGACATGGCGGCCTTGGCCAGCGCTGCGTGGCGTGGCAAGGGGGACAAAGACGCTGCGGACGGGGCCGCGGTCGAAGCCATGCGGCGTTCCTTCGACAACGCCCCTTTTGATGGCCGGGTGGCCATTGGCGAGGGGGAGCGTGACGATGCACCGATGCTCTACATCGGAGAGGAAATTGGTGCAGAACTTGGTGTGCCAGGGGCTTTGGCCCTCGACATTGCCGTCGATCCGCTGGAATGCACCACCAACTGCGCTGAGAACCTCCCGAACTCAATCGCCGTCTTGGCCGCCGCTCCTCGTGGGGCCCTGCTGCACGCTCCTGATTGTTACATGGACAAACTGGCGGTCGGTCCGTCCCTCGCACGGCACGTGGACCTCGACGGAGGGGTGGCATGGAACATCGAGCAAGCTGCCAGCGCACTCGACGTCGAGGTGTCCGATGTTCGCGTCGCAGCCTTGGATCGCGACCGCCATGCGGACCTGATCCGCGACGTCAGGGCCTCGGGTGCGGCCTTGGAACTCTTTTCCGACGGGGACGTCAGCGCAGCGATCTGGGCTGCGCGCGACGATGGGCCGTACGACATGCTGATGGGCATTGGTGCCGCACCTGAGGGGGTCATCACCGCAACAGCGATTCGTGGCCTCGGGGGTCGGTTCCAGGGGCGACTGGTGCTTCGAAACGATGCCGAAGCCGCTCGTGCCGAGGCGATGGTTGGTGGCGACCTCGACCGTCGATGGGAGGCAGAGGACCTGTGCCGGTCGGAGGATGCCGTCTTCGTCGCTGCAGGCGTGTGCGATGGTTACCTCCCAGGGGTCGTTGTCCACGGCGACCGTACCATCACAAGCAGCGAAGTCATTGACGTGAGCCGTGGGACCCGACGCAACATCGTGACCGAGCGTCGTGCGTGACGAGGGTTCATGTCCCTCCTGATGATGCTCACGCCATGGATGTCGTCGTCGTCGGAAGCATGGGCTACGACGCCATCACCACGCCGATGGGTGCAGGCGAAGACCTGCTCGGAGGCTCCGCCACGTACGCCGGACTCGCTGCAGCGTTCGGGGGGCATGACGTGGGGGTGGTCGGCGTGGTCGGCCGTGATTTCAAGGACGACGACCGAGCACTCCTCGAAGCCCGCGGGCTCAACCTTGAGGGGCTGGTCTGTTCCGAAGGCTCGACCTTCCGATGGTGGGGTTCGTACGAAGGCGCCATGAACGAGGCGACCACCCTCCGAACCGACCTGAACGTGTTGGGGACCTTCGAGCCACGGGTCCCTGAGGCCTACCGGAACCCGTCTGTCCTGCTGTGTGCAAACCTCCATCCGGCCGTTCAAGCCGCGGCTTTGGACCAGGTTGATGCCCAGCGCCTTACGATGCTTGATTCGATGAACCTCTGGATTGAGACCGCCAAGGACGGCCTTCTCGATGTGCTGAAACGGGTGGACGTGGTCGTGCTCAACGACGGTGAAGTCAGGAGCCTCGGTGAGCAAAGGACCACCGCCGCAGCGGCGGCGGTGGTTCGGGGCATGCTCCGGCCTGACGCGACGCTGATCGTCAAGCGTGGTGAACACGGCGCCTACGTCCTCCACCCGTCAGGGCCGATGGTGGTGCCTGGCGTTCCATCCCCGGGGCTCGTGGACCCGACGGGTTGCGGCGACAGCTTCGCCGGCACCATCGCTGCTGCGCTCGCTCGAGGTGCTGGGCCTGTCGGGCGGGAGGAACTTCGCGCAGCGGTCGAACGCGCTTGCGTGGTTGCAAGTTTCACCCTCTCGACCGTCGGCGTGAACGGTCTGCTGGCGATGGACGAGGCGGCGATGGACGCACGTAGGCTCGATCTTCAGCGCCTGAGCCAGTGATCAACCGTCCAACCGGTCAAGGTTGGCAAAGTGATGTGTGGTGCTTGGCAGCGATTGGCTGCCCACCTCGTGCAGGTCGTCGAACCGTTGAGGGCCCAGTTCCCGCTGCCAATCGCCCGTGAGCGTTTGGTCGCTCGGGGGGAGGTCGCTGCGTGCGATCGTGTCGATGATCTGACGGAAGCGGTCGTGGCTTCGCTCCCCGCCGGTGGAGCCGGCCATCCTGTGTTGCTCCTCGGCCAACATGGCTTGGTGTTCGCTGTCGGACCTCAGGCGAGCCAGTTGGAACGACGACAGTTCCGCGCCTTGGCTTGCTCGGAACCTGGCATCAGGATCGCCGTACATCTGCGTGTATTCCTGCTCTTGGCGCGAAGGGGGGCGGAGGCCGACCAGCGCGTTGAACAGCGACTGCAACACGCCACTTTTCGGTCGAGGGACGCGGTCTGGCTGAAGGTGGGTGTGGGTCGTTTGCTGTCCACGAGGGCTCAGGTTGCCACCCAATTGACGCGGCGGTGCGTCAGGTAGCGGGGCAACGGTCGCTCGGCTCACAACCCCACGGGTTGGTACGGCGGCGGGCGCTGCTTCACGCGTTTCATGCATGGGGGCCTGCGCAGGCGGAGGCAGGCTGTGGCCCATCGTGGGGGCTTGGGTGGGGGCCGGGAGGTCGTGCCTTGGTGATGACGTTCCTTCTGGTCCGTAGAAACTCGGCAGGAAGTCGGGGGCCTCCACGTTCTGGGTTGGTTGAGGCAGCGAAGGGGCCTCGAGCCAACCGACATCGCTGGCGGCGAAGGGCGATGAGGTGCCGTTACGGAGGCGTTCCGCCTCTTCGGGGTCCACGGGGCTTCGCGGATGAACGGGTGCTGGGTCTGGTGCCGGCATCCGGCCCTCGTTCAGGGCGGTGGACGCACGACCGAACAGGCCGCCTCCAGCAGCACTCGTGTCGATGGTGGTGCTCGGGAGGTACTCGTCCGTTGGGTGGATGTTGATGTTGACGACCGAGGTGGAGGGGCTGAGGGGGGCCGTTTCTTCCTCCTCAAGGAAGGCGTCGAGCACGTTCTCCGCGGAGGCAGACGTGACCGCTGCCCCATGCAGCATCGCTGCAATCGACGACGGTGCGACCAAGGCTTCCGGTGTGGAGGTGACCGGATGGTGGCGCTGAAGGTCGATGAGGTCCAGACCGACGCGTGCCTCCTCCAACGACATCCCTTCCAGGACCCGTCCAAGCACGTACGCCAACTGCATCAAGGTTGAATCAGGGCCTGTGATCACGTGGTGCTCGCCGTTTGTGAGTTCCACAGTCAGCGTCGGTTGCCGCGTAAGCAGCCATGCCGCGAGCAAGCCAGAACCGGTCAGGAGGATCGTGTTCCGGACCGGGACGGTTTCAATGAGCCACAATCCGGACATCACCAGGAGGGCTCCGAGGTATTGCGTCAACGGAGGCATCAAGTGGGTCTGGTGGTGGTTGAAGGTGCGAACCGAACCAATGGGGAAGTTCGTGGATTGACCGTGCTTGGCTTCGATGATCAGGCTGGAAGCATCAAGGGCGACGTTGACCTTGCCCTTCAATCCGGACATCCGCAGGCCCGACAGCACCTCGCGGTGACCCTCCATCGGGCCGGCGAACGCCGGCTCCGTCATACCCATCTGGGTTCACTCGGTGCTTCCCACTATGAAGATGACCCAGACGGACAAGGGCTGAAACCGGGTTGGGAAAGGCCACGCTGTTCGCCGAATCACGCACGTCGCTCAAGGCGAGCCGAGCCGATGATCCTCGGATTGGAATCCAATTGAGCGATCACGGCGGTTGGAGGGTGGTCGGTCCGGATCTGTACGGGATGTTCCCACTCGACCACAAGGGCCGTTTCATCCGCCTCGACGACGCGCCCAACAACAAACTGGAGGTCCACTGAGACGTGCACCACGTCCCCGACTTGAAGGGTCCGACGTTGAAACGGCGAGGGGCTGAGCGCAACGGTGGACGCGGCGTGTGCTTCGAGGGAGGATGGTCGATGGGTGTTGGTTCGAGCATCATCGATGGGCGGGTGGACGATGATGGTCCCCCCGGTCAAATGCCCCTCCTGCGCGTTTCGAAGGGCCAGGCCAACCCGGTCTCCCGCGGACGCCATCGGGACGTCGTCGTCCATGACCTGCAGCGATTTTGCTGTCCCGGTTCCATTCGCTGGAAGCATGAGGACCTCGTCGTGTTGTTTGACCGTGCCTGCTTGAACGTATCCAATCGCGACCAAGCCGATGCCTCGCACGTTGAAGTGCTGGTCCACCGGGAGGACCAACCCACGCTCGGCTTCCTGAGCCAGTTCCTCACGAAGTTCGTCCATGAGGTCGTAGAGCCGCTCGCGGAGGTGGATGCCATCCTCCTCTTCGAAGGTCCACTGCGCCAAACCCGCCTGAGCAAACAACGAACGCACCTGGTCTTCGTCGATCCATCCACCTTCGGGATTGCGGACGACCGCCAGACCTCGTGTCACGCCCGCGCTTGCGAAGGCGACCAAGGTCTCCCCCAAGGTCGCGTTGACGGCGTTCACCTCGATGAGGCCGACCCGACCAACGGACAGCGCGTTCAGGAGCGGCCGCAGCCGTTCTGGGTACTTCGCCGGGCGAATGATGGACAGGATGCGTGCGCCGTCTGGGCCCGATTCCTTGTGGACGTAGGTGTGCACGTCGCGTTGGTCGCTCGGCTTCGCGACGTTACGAGCCAGATCGTCGCTCATCACGGCGGCGATGTTGAGCACGGGCATGGCCGGGCGTCGTCGTGGGCCACATCAAGCCTTGGACGGGGAGCGCTTCTGCAGCATGGAGTTCTTCAGGGAGGCAGCATGGTCCCACTCCGCTTGTGCTTCTTCCCCCTCGGGTGTGAGTTGAGGGATGGGGATGGGGCGCATCATCGAATCGATGGCGACGAAAAAGAAGTAGCCCTCGCAAATGCGCTTCCGCTCCCAATCCGCTTTGCTCATTGCGCATGCGGTCACCTTCACGCACGCGGTGTGGTTGGAGGTGAAGACGACTTGTCCTGTGACTTCGAGGAGGTCCCCTTGGCGAGCAGGTGCGATGAAGGTCAGGGTGTCGATGGAGACGGTGACGAATTCCCTGTGGGCGAATTTTGCACATGCAATCCCCCCGGCCTTGTCCATCAGCGAAAGCAATCGGCCACCGAACAGCGTGTCGTAGGCGTTGGTGTCCTGAGGGAACACTTCCTCGATGATCGTGACGGGCTCGATGGAGTACGGCTCCATGGTTGTTCCTTGGCGCTGCCCGTCAAGAAGCCTCGCCAACAGGGAAGCCCTATGGCATCGTCTGAGGCCCGCTGGCCATGGGCCGCAGCGTGGGTCTGGTCTCGGGGGGACTCGATTCTCCCGTGGCCGTCGCACGGGCGGTCAGGGCCGGTTGGATTGTTCACCCAATCCACTTCAGCATGGAGCCAGTGACCGGGCCGGAGGCCGAGGGGAAGGTCGTGGACTGCCTTCGTCACCTGCGCGGCATGCAGGGGGCGATCGGCGAATCCATGCGGGCGTCGATCACGCCTGACCTTCATGTCGTTCCTGTGTCGAGCATCATGTCGCGGTTCACCGAATCATGGTGCCACTCCGAGTACTTCATCCACCTCAAACGGCTCTTCAACGCCATCGCATCACGGTACGCAGATGAGGTTGGAGCAACCGCGCTCCTCACCGGCGAAAACCTCGGGCAGGTGTCCAGCCAAACCTTGGGCAACCTTGGAGCGGTCGAGGGGGCTGGTGGCTTGCCGGTCTTGCGCCCCCTGCTTGGTTTGGACAAGTCCTCCATCGTGGACATGGCGCGGGCCCTCGGGACCTTCGACCTCAGCACCGGTCCGGAGGTGTGCGACGCCCTTGGACCGAAGCATCCGACCACCGTGGCCAACCTCGAATGGCTCGAGAAAAGCGAGGGCCGCCTCGGGGGTTTGGAGGCGCTGTCGGACGAGGCGCTGCGTGAGCGCCGTGTTGTTTCGCTGTGACCCGTTCCTCGACCCGCCCTCACGGGATGCTTTTAGGCAGGCGAGTCGTCCGTAGCGACGTTGGTGCTCCTATGAATGTCGAACGCTCCGGTCGCCGTCGCGCGTTGCTCATGCTGACCATGCTCCTGCTCACCCCGCTGGCTGGCGCCATCAACGTCACGCAGTTTGAGAACGGCGACGACGAAGCGGTGGCCGATGTCCGAGACCCGGCCACGTGGATGAACGACGAGGACGCACAGGTGTCCCTCCCCGCTGGGCAAACGGTGACGGGTGCCTCGATGACCATCGGAACGGCGATGGCCGAACACGACGCGTTCGTGCGCATCGACACCGACACCCTCCCGAAGACCTGGAGCCCGGACGCCAACGGTCAGTTGACGGCCTTCTCGGCGAAGAACGATTTCCAGTTCGAACAAGGTTCGTCTGCGACCCCCGTCAGCCTGACCTCGAACGGATTCCTGTCCGACTTTGAAGGGACGACGAAGAACTTCACCGACGGCACGCAACCGATGATGAGCCAGTGGGCATGGGAGCACCGGAGCATCCCCGCCTCCGCTGGCGTGCTTCCCACAGGGTGCGCGTCGGGCGAGATGTGCTGGGGCACGAACCCCTACGACGACGACAACCGCGACGACAACAACGGCAACGACTTCGAGAGCATGATGCTCTCCCCGCCCATTTTCATCGACCCGGCGATGGGCGGAACCACCCTGAGTTTCTCCTCGTTCCACGCCTTGCACTGGCTTGAATCCGGTACGGGTGGTGTGCAGAAGTACTACCGTGACTGCGCGTACCTGCAAATCCGAGACCGCAACGACGAGTTCTTCCCGCCTGACACCGGAGGTTCCAACGCCTTCACGTACATCGACATCGATCAAGCCAACACCTCGAACCTCGGATTTGGCAACGGCTACTACACCAAGGGCAGTTCCCAAGGTCAAGTGCAGTACGGCTGCGGTGGCGTTGCCAACGGCGACGCTGCCTTGGCGGGCACCAGCGTGAACGCCAACAACCCGTCCGGATGGGCCGAGATCGCCGTTGACCTCAGCGACTACGTTGGCCGGTACGTGCAACTGCGCTTCGTTGTCGAGCACAACACGGCCGGTGGCAGCGGCAGTTCACCCGTCAACCAAACCTTCCCCGGCTGGTACGTGGACAACGTGCGTTTGGGGCAACTCCTCCCTCAAAGCGGCTGGATGAAGGTTCGGGGCTTCTTGCCAAACGTCAACGGTGGCCCATACCACCCCAACGGGTACGGGATCCTCAACATCGAGTCCGAAACCACGGCTTCCGGGACCCTGACGGTTGACGTCATGAACACCATGACGGGGAACCTCGTCCACGACATCGATGGAAATCCCATGGAAGGCCTGCAAGGCGACATCATCGAACTGTGGGGCATCGACGCCGACGAGCACCGCTCCCTCGACTTCGTCTTCAACTGGAATTCAGGGCCGAATCGCCTGTCAACCGCCGTGCTGCACGGGTTCAACATCGGAACGAGGATCGGAACCGGGTTCAACCAAACCGATGCCGCGAACCCGCTGGTGTACGACGGCATCTGGCACGCTCAGGGCGGCCCAATTCAGTACTCACCAAGCCTCGTGGACACCACCTTCTCTCCCGCGGTCGAGCGTCCCAAGTTTTCCTATCCAATCACGGCGATTCGACCGGTTGTGAACCGCGAGTGCAGCGAAACGCCGACCGTCTTCATCACCTCCCCCGGCGGCGCCGATCAGGTGAACCTCACCGTTGACGCATGGACGGAACTCGACGCACCAATGTTCGGATTTTCCTCGATCGTCGGCTTCCAGTTCGATCCCCTCAACGGATTCACGAACTGCGATGTGTCGGAAATCTGGTTCGATCTCCGGTTCGGCCACCACGCCAGCGGCGTTCTTGTTGATATCGCGGGCGATGGCGACATCGATTGGGGCTTTGACCAACCTGCGTTCTCGGCCCTCGGCCGCCAGACCATGTTCTACGGCAGTTTCGTGAACGGGATGCACACCGGTTCCGAAGTCAACACCTTGACGCTGAACCTCAACGCTCGGGCGGTCGGTGGAACCTTCGTTCTCCCGCGAGGTGCAACGGTCCTCGCCGCTGACATCGTGATGGACCAGATTGGCATCGTGTCCACCACGGACCAGGGGGAGGGCTTCGACCTCGAACTCCACTCCGGTACGCAATCCGTGTCCTTGGGGAGCATTCCGAACATGACGACGTATTTCCAGGAAGAATCCGGGTCGATCGGTCTGGCGGACGCCATCAACGACCTGATGGACAATCCCTTGGTGACGTACGCCTTTGCCGATGCGTACGGCAACGAATGGGTCAGCTTCCGCTTCGAGCTTGAGAGCACCAACGCATCGACCGGCAGCACCCTTGTGATGCGGAACCTCGACATCGTCTACGACTGGGAGCGGTCGTTCGACGAGGCCGATGGATTCGACCGTGAACTGAATCAAGGCGTGGCCCTCGCTGGCGGCAGCGGCAGCGTGGACGTGGCCTTCGCCGTGCACACCAACGACGGTGGTGCGGTGCGCTTCGCCGACCTCGTGGTCAGCACCGCGCCCGGCTACGACAGCACGCTCACGGTGTCGGGCAGTCCAATCGGCCTCTACCCCAGCGGAGACATCTACGAGGTGGTGTCGACGCACAGCGTTGATTCGTCGACGGGCACCTCGCTTGCTGAAGCAGGCCTGCTGTTTGAATCGGCCTCGGGCACGGTGGAACTCGCGTGGTCGGAGGTTGGTGGTTTTGAGAAGCGCGCCGACCCCGGTGCGTACCTGACGCTTGAGACCTCGACCGTGACCGACACGACGTCGCCTGCGGGCAAGGAAATCACCTGGCGGTTCCGCGTCAATCCCGCATGGGAGGACGCGCCAACCGTCCGCATGTACGCGTTCAGCGTGGGTGCGAACGGTGTCGATGGATTGCCTGCCGCGGTGCTGTTCGCTCCAGGCAACGGAAACGCCATCGAGAACGATGCAGGCATCACCAGTTTGGCCGTGCTCAACGCCAACGACGAAGCGCAAGACCTCGATGCTGCACGCTCCACGCGGTACATGACCCTCGAGGGCAGCGTTCGCTTGGAAGCGCTCGACGTGGCTCCCGATCCCTCGACCTACTACCTTGTGCTTGAACAACAGGACGTCTCGAACATCGACGGAAACATCACGATCACCTGGACCGAAATCGACAACGTGAGCGGTCCAATTGGTGGCGATTTCTCGTGGCCCGTTGACCTTGGGCTTGGCGCCGCAGGCGACGAGGTGCTGCGCGTCCGCATGGGCGGTTACGATGGCGGTGATACGCTGTGCCCACCCTCCACGCTCCGACCCGACGTCGACTGTGCGGTTCCCTTCAACGTCTCCATCGACACCTACGAGCCGAACCTCATGTCCATGTCCGTTTTCCTTGGTGGAGGTGACCTCCCTGAGAACTGGCGGCGTGTCTACGACGACACGTGGGTTGTTCCTTCGGCCAACCAACAAGTGCGCTTTGTTGCGCAAGACTTGCCTTCGACACGACCGACGAGATCGTCGGGCACGGCAACCCGCTCGAGGGTGGAGCCGAGCACGAACTCTCCGGGGTGGAGCATGAACGCCTCGGAGCCGTCCTCAGGCATCTCCACCAACTCGGTGAGACCGGTCTGGTCGGCTTTCACGTCGATCACGGCGGAGGTGTGGTTACGGAACACCCGGAAGAGGTGGGAGATCCGGGCGTCGATCGAGGAGGGCTGAACCAGTCGCTCGTCGTAGGGGTCGATCACGATGCGACCGGCGGCGATTTCCTCGCGAATCGTGCGGTCCGACAGGATCACGCGGGTCACCCTAGTGCCGCTCGGCCCG
>JALRLN010000190.1 GCA_023254445.1 Candidatus Poseidoniaceae archaeon
CCCCTCGCGGGCCGAGCGCCGGGCCGCCCAGGCCGCCCAGGCCCGGACCGCGGCTGCGCTCACGGCCCAGGACCAGGGCGCGCTCGCCGGCTCGGTCCTCTCCCCGACCACCTGGAAGCAGGCGTTCCGCGCGGTGAACCGCCGCGCTTCCTGACCCGCCGACCCGTCGCCTCCGCACCGCCGACCCGTCACATCTGAACCACCGAGTCGTCACGTCCGCACCGCCGCGGCGCCGCGCGTCCCTGCCTGCCCACCGAACCGCCCCGAGAGCGAGGTGAACCGATCATGACCAGCCCCCGCCGTACCCCCGCAGCCCGCCGCTCCACGCGGCTCGTCCTGGCCCTGCTCGGCCCCCTCGCCGGCGTCCTCGGGATGCTCGCGCTGGCCGCGCCGGCCTCCGCCGCACCGGCGACCGCCTCCGGCGTCCAGGCGAGCGTGCAGGCCGCAGCCCCGCTGCTCGACCGGGGGACCGTGGCCCTCGCCCCGCAGCCCGACGTCCCGGAGGACCAGGCCGGCCAGGGCGCCGGCCAGGGTGCCGGTCAGGGTGCCGGTCAGGGTGCCGGCCGCGACGGCCAGGGCGCCGGCGGCGAGAACGTGCTCATCGACGTCGACGGGCTCACCAAGAAGCCGAGCTCCTCGGTCAGCCTGCTGCTGACCCTGACCCTGCTCTCGCTGGCCCCGGCGATCCTGCTGACCTGCACCAGCTTCACCAAGATCCTGGTGGTGCTGGGTCTGACCCGCAACGCGCTGGGCCTCATGCAGACCCCGCCCAACCAGGTGCTGGCCGGTCTCGCGCTCTTCCTGAGCCTGTTCATCATGGCGCCGACCCTCAGCGACATCAACGAGGTCGGGATCCAGCCCTACCTCGACGGCGACAAGACCGCCGCGGCCGCCTACGAGACCGGCGTGGAGCCGCTGCGCGAGTTCATGCTCGACCAGACCGGCGACGAGGAGCTGGCGCTGCTCACCAACGTGGCCCGCCGCGACCTGCCGGCCAACCGGGCCGAGGTGCCGATGTCGACGCTGGTCCCCGCGTTCATCATCAGCGAGCTCAAGGCCGCGTTCATCATCGGCTTCATCATCTTCATCCTCTCCTCAGTTGGCCTCCACAGCGTTGCCGATTTGTTCGTTCATCTCCTTGACCATGGCTTCGATTCGGTCAATGTAGCCCTCTTCGAAGCGAGCACGCATCAAGTTGGAGCGAGCAGGGACGTTGACGACATCGTTCAGCAGTGCACCGTCAGCCATGGCAGCCTTTGCAGCCTCTTGGAACGAAAGGATGGCACGAGCCATTTGGTATTGGAGCTTGATGTCACAGTAGGCATCGACGGGGTCAAAGCCGTTTTGCTGCAGGAAGAACTCACGAATCATACGGGCAACTTCGAGCGTCAACTGCTGGTCGGCTGGCAAAGCGTCGGAACCGACCAACTGAACGATTTCTTGAAGTTCAGCTTCCACTTGAAGCAAACCGCTGATTTGGGTTCGAATCTCGGGGAAGTCTTGAGCGATGTTGTCACGGAACCACTGGTCAAGGCTCTGCGGGTAGAGCGAGTAGGAGTTCAGCCAGTTGATGGCAGGGAAGTGACGTTGGCGAGCAAGCCCAGCGTCAAGTCCCCAGAACACCTTCACGATACGGAGGGTCCCTTGGGAAACGGGTTCGGAGATGTCACCGCCGGGCGGCGACACGGCACCGATAACGGTCACGGAGCCGTCGTCGCCGTTCAAGGTCTCCACACGGCCAGCGCGCTCGTAGAATTCAGCGATGCGAGAGGAAAGGTAAGCGGGGTAACCTTCCTCACCGGGCATTTCTTCAAGTCGAGAGGAAATTTCACGCATGGCTTCAGCCCAGCGAGAGGTGGAGTCGGCCATCAGCGCCACGTCGTATCCCATGTCACGGAAATACTCGGCGATGGTGATGCCGGTGTACACCGATGCCTCACGGGCGGCCACGGGCATGTTGGAGGTGTTGGCGATCATCACGGTTCGGTTCATCAACGGCTTGCCGGTGTTGGGGTCGATCAAGTGAGGGAACTCGTCCAACACTTCGGTCATCTCGTTACCGCGCTCACCGCAGCCGATGTAGACCACGAGTTGGGCGTCGGAGTACTTCGCAAGGGATTGCTGCGTCACCGTCTTCCCCGACCCGAACGGCCCAGGGATACCGGCTGCACCGCCCTTGGCGAGCGGGAACAGGAAATCCAGAATGCGCATGCCCGTCACGAGCGGCGTGTCGGGAGCGTACTTCTGCGTGTAGGGGCGAGGGGAACGCACCGGCCACTTCTGCATCATCTGCAGTTCCGTGCCGTCCTCGAGGACGCACACCGTCTGCGTGACGTTGAAGTCGCCCGATTCGATGGATTTGACCACGCCACCCTTACCGGGAGGAACCATGATCTTGTGAACGATGGTCTCGGTTTCCTGAACGTGGCCGATGACTTGACCGCTCACGACTTCGTCGCCTTTGCCAACCATTGGCTCGAACGTCCAG
>JALRLN010000191.1 GCA_023254445.1 Candidatus Poseidoniaceae archaeon
GGGGGATTGGTCGATGATGATGGCCTTGTCCACGTGCTCCAGCCCCTCAAGGCCGGCGTGGCGGCCGGGGAGGGCGTCCGACCCGTGCAGGTGGCGCTGCAAGGCGGGGGCGAGGATGCCCGAGACGAGGGACGACTTGCCCGACCCGGACACGCCGGTGACGGCCGTGAAGAGGCCGAGCGGGAGGTCCACGTCCACGGAGCGCAGGTTGTTGTGCGCAGCGCCCTTGATGCGCAGGTGCTTGCCGCGCTTGGCCTTCGTGCGCTGGGTGGGGACCTCGATGCGACGCCGTCCGGCGAGGTAATCGGCGGTGACCGAGCCTTCCGTGGCCATCACGTCGTCCGGTGGACCGTTGGCCACCACCACGCCGCCCTCAAGGCCCGCTCCGGGTCCGAGGTCGCACAGCCAGTCGGCTTGGCGAAGGGTGTCCTCGTCGTGCTCGACCACCACGAGGGTGTTGCCGAGGTCGGAGAGTTCGCGCAGCGTTTCGAGCAGGCGGGCGTTGTCGCGCTGGTGCAGCCCGATGGAGGGTTCGTCCAGGACGTACATCACGCCGGTCAGCCGGGAGCCGATCTGCGTGGCCAAGCGGATGCGCTGGCTTTCGCCGCCGGACAGCGTGTTCGCCTTGCGGTCCAGCGTGAGGTAGTCCAAGCCAACGCTGTCGAGGAAGCCGAGGCGGGATTCGATTTCCTTGAGGATCTCGCTGCCGATGAAGAGGCTGCGCTCGTCGAGCACCTCCACGCTGTCCGCCCAGTCGTCGGGCGGCCCGTCGCGGTGGTCGGGGCGCCACGCTCGAACGAGCGCCAGGGCCTCGTGCACGGCGGCCATGGAGATCTCGGGGAGGCGCAGGCCGCCCACCGTCACGTAGCGCGCGGCGGCGTTGAGTTTCTCGCCGTGGCAGGCCGGGCAGTCAAGGTCGGTCATGCAGGCGATCAGGCGGGCCCGCGTTTTCTCGGACGTCGTCTCCGTGTACGTCTTTTCGAGCCGTCCAATGATGCCCTCCCACGGGCGGTTCATCTGGTAGACCGAACCGTTGTCGGACTCGAAGTGGAAGTGGATCACGGTGGAGCCTGAGCCGTGCATCAGGATGTCGCGGTGGTCCTCCTCGAGGAGGTCGTAGGGCATGCGCGTGGGGATGCCGTAGTGCTCGGCCACCTGCAGCATCAGCCGCTTGTACCAGGCCGGGGACATCGATTGGCGCCACGGCAGGACGCAGCCTTGCTCCAAGGTCAGCGAGCCGTCGACGATCAGTTCCTCGGCAAAGCGGCGCTGCACGCCGAGGCCTTGGCAATCGGGGCACGCCCCCAAGGGGGAGTTGAAGGAAAACACCCGGGGCGAGAGTTCCGGCATGAAGGCCCCGTGGTCGGGGCAGGCGAAGTCCTCGGACCAGGCGATGCGTTCGCCCTGCGCCGTCTCGCGCGCCCTCGAGCCGTCGGGCAGGTCAAAGGAGGGCGCGGGCGCTTCGAGGCTCTCCACGTGCACGCTGCCGTCGCCGAGGCGAAGGGCTTGCTCGACCGCCTCGGTGAGGCGCTGACGTCGGTCACGCGTGCACTTCAGGCGGTCGATGCGCGCGTCGACGTCGTGGCGGAAGGCCTTGTCGAGCGTTGGTGGCGATTCAAATTCGGTCTCGTGGCCGTTGACGAGGCCCACGAGCAGGCCCTGCTCCACAAGTTGCCGGAAGAGGTCGGCGTGGGTCCCTTTTCGGGCCCGCACGACGGGGCTCCAGACGGCCACGGCGTGCCCTTCGAGGCGCCAGAGGATGTCGTCGACGATCTCCTGCACAGTGCGCCGGGCGACCTCTTGGCCGCACTCGGGGCAGTGGGGGCGGCCCACCCGCGCCCAGAGCAGGCGGAGGTAGTCTTGGATCTCCGTCACGGTGGCGACGGTGGACCGGGGGTTGTGCGAGCCCTGCTTTTGGTCGATGCTGATGGCAGGCGAGAGGCCTTCGATGCCGTCGCAGTCGGCTTTCTTCATCTGGCCGATGAACTGCCGCGCGTAGGACGACAGGGATTCCACATAGCGCCGCTGCCCCTCGGCGTAGAGCGTGTCGAAGGCCAGCGAGGACTTGCCCGACCCCGACACGCCGCTGACGACGACGAAGCAGCCCCGGGGGAGGCGCACGTCCACGTTCTGGAGGTTGTGGGTGCGCGCCCCGCGCACCTCGATCCACCCCGCCTCGCCTGGTGACGACATGGTCCTCCGACGTTCGGTTTGTCGAGCGTTCTTGAACCCCTGCCCAGCGGCAGCGGGCCTCATACGAAGGGGGGCTCACAATGGAAGCGCACCGGCTCGTCGTCCTCGGGGTGGAGGAATTCGAGGGCGCTGGCGTGCAGGGCCACGCGACGAAGCGGGTCGGTGGCCGCGCCGTGCAGGGCGTCGCCGACGATGGGGCAGCCAAGCAGCCGCATGGCCATGCGGATCTGGTGCCTACGCCCGGTCTCGATGAGGAGTTCGACGTCCGCGACGTGCTCGTCCGCATCGAG
>JALRLN010000192.1 GCA_023254445.1 Candidatus Poseidoniaceae archaeon
GCCCAGAGGTACGCCATGGTGGCAAGTCCAGCCTCGGTCCACACGTACCCGGTTGTCCGGACGGAGACGATGCCGCCTGCGCCAACGTACATCGCCATCGCTGTGCCTCCACCTGGAAGAAGATCCTCGAACGAATCGTTGCCGCCTCCGAAGGCCGTGGTCGCTGAATTCCAGATCGCGAGGTGGGTTCCGTTGAATTCGTCGCCCGCGACAGGGTCGAAGTAGACGCTCATGTTGGACCCCATCGTCGAGACGAGGTAGGCCATGGTCGCAAGGCCCTGCTCGGACCACACGTAGCCGGAATGGTTGCCATCGTCCGTGGCCACGCTCGCGAGGAAGTCGGCCAACCACGCTTGGTATTCCAGTTCGGAATAATTCGGGTCATCGCCGCTGAGTTCTGCGCACGCAAGGTTGTCCGGGTGCATCGGGTCGTGGCTGGTCGAATTCCTGTCACCGTAGGTGTAGTGGACCGGAACGCAATCGTGGTACTGTTTCGGCGTGCCGCTGAACCCTTCTGGCACGTCGCTGTACTCCTTTCGCCAATCGACGACCCCCCCAATCGCAGCCATCAAGAGGAACGCGGCAAGGCAAGTGGGGATGAACCAACGCCGTTGTTCACCACCCAGCACGAATCCGATTGGGGGAAGTTCTTCGATGACGCGCGGTCCCCGGGAACGTCGTCGTCCTTTCTTTCCCGCAGCGCGCGTTGTTGGTCGACGCCGCGCGGGTGCATCGGCCTTTGAGCCGTTCTCCCTTCGTTGCACGGGGCGTCGGCGGACAGGACGCTTTCGCTCGGGGCGGCCCTCGTCGCGGCCTGTGCCTTCAGGCGCGTCGCTCATGCGAGCCACCTCCGCTCGCCTTCACGAAGCACGACCATGAGGACCACCACCCCCGCGATCAACACCGCCAGGGAGCCCCATGTCGTGGGGCTGAAGATGCCGATGGAGGTCTGAAGGAGGAAGGCCCCTCCAGCCATGATGTTGACCGTCCAAAGCAGCACCCGTTCGTTTCCAGGGTACTTCCACGTGATGTTGAGGGTCTCCTTCTCCGGTTCCATCGCGTCGATGAGTTTCTTTTCCCATCCCGTGGCCAGCACCAAACCGCACACGAGGGCGAAGATGATGTCGTTGTTCGGCAGGCCAACGACGAGCAGCACCTCTTGCAGCACCTCGGTGAACACGGCGGCGATCGCCACAAGAAGGGCGAGGGCGAGCACGCGCAGGGCCTTCTTTTCGACCTCCGTTCGCACCCGGATGAGGCCGAACTTCACCGCATGCATCAGCGCGATGCAGGGGTAGATCAGGTGCTCCGTGACGCCACGCGTGAGCGCATCGATGAGCACCGCCCTCGATTCATGCTCCTCGGTGACGACGACCGTCTCCCAGACCGCCCCCGTCCAGATGTCGTACTCACCAGCCGGCTGCGGCGTTGACGTGATGTTGATGAAAAACGCAAAATCCCGTTCGATGGCCACGAATCGAATCAGGATCAAGCAGGCGAGGAAGAGGTAGTAGCCGGCAAAGACCCCCGCGATGCCGAAGGCACGTTTCTTTCGTCGCACCAAGGTCAAGTGGTACACGGAACCGGCGCAGACGCCGATGAGCATCAACGAGAACGCGCCGTAGATGAGGCTCGTGATCACGTGCGTTGTCACAAGCCCTGCGTGGCCGTGTTGCACAACGCTCCAGTTCATGAAGAAGCCATACCACCATGAATGGGCTGCTCCGGTGAAAAATCCCGGCACGAGGTAGATCATGAAATCCGTCAGGATGACCGTTGCCCCCAGCGCGAAGTAGCCCGACCGTCGAAGCGCGAGGTCCTCAGGACGCGTGGAGGACCGGTCGGGGAGGAAGAAGAGCGTTCGAATGGACATGATGATGCACACGAGGGCAGCGAGCATGACGAAGAGGATGGAGAGGTTGAGGTTCCAACCGTTCGAAATGCCCCAGCTGTCGCCCATGCGAGCGCCCAAGGCAAGGGCGCCGAACACGGGCAACATCCACGTCCGGCGCAGGAACGGGATGGGGATGAGCAGCATCAGCAGGGTGCCGACGATCATGAAATTGAACCACGAGGTCACGCTCTCGACCCTTGCGATGCTGCTCGATGTGGGACTGCCGTCCCAGTCGTAGGTCAACCACCCAAAGGCCTCGTACCGCGTCAACTGGAGGTGGATGATGTACGCGAGCAACCAGATGACGAGCCATGCGCCAACCCGCCGTTCCCACGTGGGTGGGCGCGGAGGACGTGCCTTGGTGGCCGGTTCCTTTCGTGGTTCCTCCGTGCTGCTCGACACCTTTGACTTCAACACAGCGATCTTGCCTTCGATCCACAACAGCAAGGATTGCCGCTGCTGAAAAGGCACGACGTGAAACAGCACCACGAAGGCCAGCACGCAGATGTTCAGCACGAGTCCGATTTCGTCGAGGACCTCCACCCCTGACTCGG
>JALRLN010000193.1 GCA_023254445.1 Candidatus Poseidoniaceae archaeon
GGTCCTCCCATGCCGCTTCCGACGGGTTTTCGGGATCGACCATCACCGTTACGTCGCTTCCCGGACCAAAGGTTTCGATGTAATCGACCAAGCAGGACGAGCCCCAACCATGCGTGGTTGGGCTACCTCCCCAAATGTCCCTGACGTAATCCTCGCCGTCGAAGGTGTACGCGACAGCCGCGTCCATGCTGCATGTGGTCACGAGAATGGCACGGTCGTCGTCGTAGCCGTATTCAACCGACGAAGATTCACGGTACCCGGTAAGGAAACCCGGATGGGCCTCGTCAACTTCGGTCATGAGGCCTAATTCAAAGGCCTGATACGAGGAAGGGTCGTTTGGTTCAACAGAAATGGTCAGGTTGGTGCCCGGAGCAAACGCGTCCTCGATGGCCGAAAGGCACGGGTGCGAGTCGTAGAGGGTCGGGCTGTATTCCCAGGCCTGATGCTCCGTCCCGTTCACGGTCCACCTCAAATCGAGGTCTGCGTAGCATTCGTACTCGGTCCAGTATTCCGTCCAGCAATCCTCGCGTCTGTCGCCCCACTCGTCCGTGTAGGTCGAGCATTGCGTGCTCGATCGTTCGTAGCTGTCCTCGAAATACGCCGTTCCGTTGTTCCCCTCGAGGTGGACGGTGGCCGTGGTCAGGAAGGCCTCTGGCGTGATGGGGCCTCCCACGAGCGTGGCCTCGGTCTCGAACCAAGGAACGTAGGCGTTGCTGGCGTTCACCAAGGCCACGTTCCCGATGACCAACCCAACGGTCACCACGATGAGAATGCCCAGCGCAACCGGATGTTTTGGCCCACCAGTTGAGCGCTTTTCCCCCACCTCATGGCCCGCTGTGGCTGCATTCGCGCTGTTGGGCACCGAGGTTAGTGCTGTTTCCAAAGGGCTTGGGGGAAGGATGGCGGGCTGCTGTTGGGGTTCAGCCTGTGCACGGTCTTCGCTCTGCCAACCCGAATCCCAGAACACCGAATCGTCGGGCTTGCTCACGGCGCACAGGAGCCTCGCGGCCACTTTAGGGGCTTCTCCGAACAGGAAGGTTGTCGGACGGTTTCCGCATCGCGGTCCATGCCGCAGCCGCACATGGTGCCGTTGTCCTGGACCGAACGCCCCATGGAGGACATGCGCGCTGAAGGGCGCGCCCTGCTCGCCGACCTGCAGCAGCGCCGCACCACGCGCCACTTTTCGACACGCCCCGTACCGCGTGACCTGATCGAGACCGCCATCCAATGCGCGGGCACCGCACCAAGCGGGGCGCACCTCCAGCCGTGGACCTGGGTGGCCATCAGCAACCCTGACCTCAAGGCGAAGATCCGTGCTGCCGCCGAAGCGGAGGAGCGACGCACCTACGAGGAGCGCATGCCGGAGGCGTGGCGCGAGGTGCTTGAGCCGCTGGGCACCGATGCCGTCAAGCCGCACCTGACCGACGCCCCTTGGGTCGTGGTCCTCTTTCGGCAGAACCGCAGAACGCGGTCCAACGGCGAGGAGGCGCCCACCTATTACGCGGTGGAATCCTGTGGAATCGCAGCGGGTTTATTCATAACCGCTGTGCATAAAATGGGCCTTGTGACGTTGACGCACACGCCTTCTCCCATGGGGTTCCTGCGCGACCTGCTCCAGCGCCCCGAGCACGAATCCGCGATGCTGGTGCTGCCCGTGGGCTATCCCGCCGAGGGGGCGCAGGTGCCCAACCTCGAACGCAAGGCCCTCGACGACATCGCTGTCGTCTTCGACTGATCAGAAGTCGTCGAGGTCGGTGCTGCGCGAGCGCGCGGCCTGAACCGCTCCATCAGGAAGGAACGACAGGTTGGGAACCGGGCTGGGCAATTCGCTGTCCCAGTGCTTTTGGGCGCGCAACCAGATTTCTTGCGAGGCGCACCAAGCAAGCCATTCGTCGACCCATGCGCACGTGGCCTGGACCTCCTCGTCGCCCTCGGCCTGACGCTTCAGCAACGTGTTCACCTGCCCGAGGAGGACGGTCATGCCTGGGATCAGTGCGTAGGTGCCGAAGGGGTTCCGCTCCGTGTCCACCGTGCGCTGTTCTCGCCACAAGCCAAGCCCTTGGTCGTAGATGACCCCGATCACGAGCACCGCCAGCATGACGCTGAGACCGATGGTGACGAGCCCTACGTAGGTCGAAGGAATCCCGAACAGCGGTGAATCGCCTTCGAAACGCCAACTCACGTAGGGCCAGATGAGGAGCGTGAGCGTGGTCACCCAGAAGCCCATCGAAATGATGGTTTGCGACTGCTGCAGGCGCCAGTACTGGCGCATGAACCACTTCCGCATGGTGTTCCCCCAGCCCCAATGGCGACCCCGTGCGCTTTGATGCTTGCCGCCTTCGGAGGCGGCTCAGCGCGGAAGAATGATGCCGGAGGCTCCTGAGGGAGGACCGGGACCATGCCACACAGCCTGCTGTACCTGTGCGCCAC
>JALRLN010000194.1 GCA_023254445.1 Candidatus Poseidoniaceae archaeon
CAGAAGGCAGCCGGCGGTCGTAACGTTCAGCTGCAGATCGACGGCGGTGTCAAGGCCCACAACATCGCGATGCTGCGCTCATGGGGCGTCACGAACGCCGTCGTTGGCTCGGGTCTGTTCAACAGCACGGCCTCCATCGCCGCCAACCTCGCCGACCTCGACCGCGCCCTCGCCGAGGCGTGAGGCGACGGACATGCGCCTCCTCGTGCTCAGCGGGATGCACCCGCTGCCCACCAACGTGGCACGCGGCACCTTCGTGGCCGACCATGTGCGGCTGCTCCGCGACCTGGGCCATGACGTCCGCGTCGTCAACCCGCTGCCTCGGATGCTGCCCCACCACGAGACGAGGCGCTCCACCCTGACGGGCGTCGCGAAAGCCCCGCAGCGCTTCGATTTCGACGGGGCCGAGGTGCTTTCACCGCGCTACATCGGTCGCCCCGGGCAGGCCTCACCATGGTGGACCGCTCGCAGCGTGGTGCGGCGGCACGCCCAGGTTCAGACGTGGCTTGGGGACTGGCGCCCCGACGCCGTGGTGGTGCACGGGCTCTGGCCGGTCGCCCTGCTCGCCCAGCGGTTGGCACACGCGTTCGGCGTGCGCTGCATCGGCGTCGTCCACGGCTGGGACCTCGACGTGGGCCTTGACCACCCGCAGGTTGGGCCTCGCCTTCGCGCCCTGCTTCCGACCCTTGACCGCCTCGTGGTGGTCGGCGAACACCTGCTTGAGGTCGCTGAACGGGCCGGAGCCGAGCGCCCGACCTGGATCCCGTGCCACGTCCCCGTGGAGAAGGACTGGACGCGCCCTCTGAGGGCCTGGCGCGGACGCTGGCGCCGGGACGCGCTGGACCTGTTGTTCCCTAGCGACCCCCGTCGGCCCGAGAAGGACCACTGGTTGGCGCTTCAAACCGGTCAGGAACTGGAACGGCGGGGCTGGGTGGTCGGCATGACGACGCTGCGCCAACAACCCCGCACCATCGTGTGGGACCGCATGATGGTGGCCAGCCTCACGCTCATCACCTCCTCCCGCGAAGCCGGGCCTCTGGTCGCTAAGGAATCCGTGGCCTGCGGCACCCCCGTCGCAGCGGTTCGGGTGGGCGACCTCGAACGATGGTTGCCGGAACGCTGCCTGGCCGTAGGGCGGGACCCCACGTCCCTCGCCGACGTGTGCGAAGCCGTGCTTGAGCACGACTGGACGGGGGAGGATCCGCTGCCGTCGTGGTCGCGGCCGGACGCGGTCGGCGCAGCATGGGCCGACCTGCTTGAGGCCTAAACCACGCTTACGGCGCACCCGTGGGCAGGCGGCGCGTCGAGCGGGCCAACCACAGGGCAGCAAGCAGCAAGGGAAGCGTCACCGCGGCAGCACGCCAAGGCGACATCATCCACGCCGTGGGGACGGCCAGCATCGACAGGAGGCCAAGCCCCCACGCCGGCCAGCACGTCGCGTTGGGGTCGGGCCGCAAGGCGAGGGCGGCGAGCGCCATCACCACGGCGGTCAGGGACGTCGTGAGGGCGGCTCCTGCCACGCCAAAACGAGGGATGAGCATCAGGCCGGCCAGCAAGGCCACGAGGATGCCGAAGGCCGCGTGGGCCGCGTAGCGCCACGGTTGGGGGCCGGCCTGCACCGCGCCAAGGGCGGGTGCGGCAAGCATCGCGGCGCCCCACGCAGGCAGCATGAGCACGAAGAGGGCCCGGGCGTCGACGCCAAGCGACCCGTCGGAATACGCCACGGGAAAGGCCAACGGCACAAGCACCTCCACCACCAGCGCACCGGCCAGCAGGCCGAAGGGGATCAGCGGTGCCATCCAGCCCTCGGCGCGGGCCACTTCTTCACGCAACCGCTCCGCATCGTCCCGATGCTCCCCGAGCGCGGGCAGGAGCGCCGCGCGCACCGAGGCAGGGACCACGTAGCCCGCGAGGAGCGCAAGTTGGGCGACGTGCAGCAAGGCCACCGCCTCGTGGCCTTCGAGGCCGGCGAGGATGAATTTCTCCAGCCGCAGGGCCAAGGGCGCAAGGCCAGCCGTCACCGCAAAGGGCGCCGTCGCTCGGAGCAGCGGGCGAACGCCCGAGGACCAGGCCGTTGGCAAGACCGCGTCCTCCTCCAACGCCACGCAGCGGCGCATGAGGAGCACGGACGTGAGCAAACCAAGGCCCGCCCCCACGGCCAACACCACCGCGTAGGGCAGCACCTCGCGTTGGCCTTGGACATAGAGCACGGCGTACCCTGCGGTCATCACGAGCCGTTCTGCCAACTTCGACCACTCTTCGAAGCGGGCTTCGCCGTGCGCGCGAAGCGCGGCGCGGGGGGCATAGGTCGCGATGTGCAGCAAGGACACCCCAGCAGACAGCAGCACCAGCGGCACCACCTCGCCATGGGCGCGCAGGGCCATGGGCACGGCGACGAGCGAAGCGAGCAGCGCGAGCACGACCTGCAC
>JALRLN010000195.1 GCA_023254445.1 Candidatus Poseidoniaceae archaeon
GACGACGACATGGACGGTGTCGTCAACATCCTCGACCTCTGTGCGGGTACACCGGCCGACACCGAGGTGGACGCCACCGGGTGCGCCGTTCAGGTCGAACCGCCCGCGGTGGACGGCCCCCCGTCGACCACCGACGACAAGGGTGACACGACGGTCACGACCTCGGAGGATGACGCCGCAGCGGCAGGCGTTGGGATTGGCGCGATGGCCGCCGCGCTCGCGGTGGCCGTGGTTGCCGGCGTTGGCGTTGGGCTCCTGCTGGGGCGTCGTCCGTGATCACAATCGAACGGTTCCGTGTTCAATCCCGAGGTCGTCCATGACCTTGTGGAGGACCTCGGTCGCTTCGCCGTGCGTGAACCCGTGGTGAACGCGGAAGGTGTCGATGGTCCGCAGTTCCTTCTCCGTGAGGTGCTCGTCTTCGAGCAGCACGCGAAGCAGGTCTGCAAAGAGGTGTTCTCGAACGTTGTCGCCTTCGGCGCCGGCCGTTTTGACCGACAGGCGCTCGACGATCATCTGGAGCGGAAGGAGCACCATCAGGATGGAGAGTTTGGCCATGACGACCCCTGGCCCCTCGAGGTTGGCTTCGATGGTGGCGTCGATGACGAACTCCGACACGATGTACAGCACGACCCCAATCCCTCCCGTGATCAGCAAGGCACGCCGGCGCTGCTCAGCGTTGTCTGCGGCCTTCACGGCCGCGTTCAGGTTGAGCAGGGCCTCCTCGACCTTGTCCTTGGCCTGCTGTTCTGCGGTCAGGGCGCGTTGGGTCGCTTCCTTGGCCAAGTAAAGGTCGCGCGAGGCTTCTTCGATGAGCCCCTCGGCTTGGAGGCGGGCCTTTCGCTCCCTGTCGAAGCGGCGGCGTAGCGAGTGCTTCGAACCGGAATGCTCGACCTTCAACCCGGCCAAGTGACGGTTCAGGGCACGGCGTTGCTCCGCATCCTGCGCGGAAAGGGCGGCCATGGCCTCCGGTTCAAGCGGACCGGGCAATTCGTTGAACGCGTGGAAGGTGCGCTGCATGTGCTCGACGGCTTCGTCGGTTGGATGCTTTGGCGCCGTGGTTGTTTTCGCTGCCTCCTTCAGCGCGGAAAGGGAAAGGGCAGGGGTTGCAGCGCCTTTGAGGGACGTGACCCACGCTTCGGCACTGAGATCGCCGGTGTCCATGACGGGGCCCTCGTTCTGAACGGCCCCGCTCCACCCGAGGTCATCGAAGGTCGGTGCTTTGCCATGGGGGGCATCCTCGCGTGCCGTCGAGCGAGCAGCACCGGCCAGAAGGTCCTGCATCGAAGGCGCAGGGGCGATGGGCGTGGAGCCACCTGCGGGAGGAACGCCCTTCGTTGGGACGGCGGATTCCTTTGGTGACGCCTTGCCGAAGAGGTCCTGCAGCGAAGGCGTAGGGGTGATGGGGGTAGGGCCGTCCGCGGGAGGGGCAGCCTCTGGTAGAGCGGCGGACGGGGGCGTCGACGCCTTGGCGAACAGGTCGTTCAGGGAGGGCACGGGCGCCACGCTACGTGGTGCCTCGCCCTCCTCGTCCATGCGCACCATCTCACGCCTTGACCATCGTGAACCGGACCTTCTGCTCATCGCCGGTCGTCAGGTCTTCCATGCTCAACTGGACCTCTTCGCCCCAGTGTTCGAACGCGCCTTGGATCAACCCAATGGCGAGGTCCGCAAAGTGACGCGTGGAGTAGTACGTCAGGTGCATGGTGTTCCCGTCTTCGGCCAACTCGCTGTCAAAGCGTGGGAGGGTGGCCTCCGGATACAGCTTCAGCACTTCGACGTGGATCACGTTCTCGATGGATTCGAGGAAGGAGAAGGCGTTGTCGTGGTTGAAAAACACCGGGAAGAGTTCGTGAAAACGGCCGAAGAGGTACTTGCCAAAGGCCTGAACCAGGGTGGTGGGGTCGAGCCCGGTTCGCTTGGAAAGTTCGATCACGAGCGCGACCAGTTCTGTGTGGTCGTAGGTGCCCACGGCGGTGTACACGCCGCCGCTGGGGAGGTCGCATGCCTCGACGAGGCTGTCGTACATGTCGGCACCAAAGGTGGCCTCGAGCATGTCGGCGAATTCCTTGAACACGATTCCCTTCATGTACACGGGGTGGAGTGGCCCGCATTTAGCCCAAACTGTTCAAATAAAAACACGTTCACATGTGAACATGCGGCGCCTTGTCGTTGAATTCAACGACCGCCTAGGCCTCGGCCCCCTCGCAGAAGCGCTGACGAAGAGCCGCCTGATTCACCAGCAGCCAAGCAAACGCGGCTTGCGGGTGTTGATCCAAGCCTCCTTCCGAAACGAAGTCGTGCTTGAGGATGCGTTGCTTATGCTCCGTCGAAGTCACGCAGCGGCCCTGCGTGCACGCTTGGCCGAACATGAGGTCTTGCTCACCTTCGATGTCGTCCACCCCATGTTCAAGAGCGAC
>JALRLN010000196.1 GCA_023254445.1 Candidatus Poseidoniaceae archaeon
AGCGAGAAACCGATGAAGCGAACCAATCGCAACCCATACCCGGTGCGAACGACGGTGCCAGCGGCGTCGCCGTTGTGCTTGAGATGATGCGTCTTGTCCCCGCCATGGACCTCCCCCACCCGGTCATGGTGGTGCTCTTCGATGCCGAAGACCAAGGGCCAATGCCGGGCTTGGAAGGGAGCCGTCGATGGGCGGACAACCTCTCGGAGCAGGAGATCGCAAGCATCGACGCCTTCCTGCTGCTCGACATGGTGGGCGACGCGGACCTAAACCTAGCAAGGATCACCTCAAACTCGGATTCTGTCGCGGCCCCCATTCCGTTCCTGGCTGAAGCGGTGGGGCTGGTCGAGGGCACCACAGCGTGCGACGGCAGCAGCGGCTCAGACGTCTACCAGCACACAACGTCCGCCAACATCATCGATGACCACATCAACACCCAAGCCGTCGGCATCCCATCGGCGGTCATCATCGACCACCGGTACGGCGATGGCGCCACGCGTTTGGCCGATGGACACTGGCACACACTTGACGACACGCCGGACAAGGTCTCCGCGGAGAGCCTCGCGCACGTCGCGAGGTTGGTGGAACTCGGGCTCAGAACAGGGTCGTGGCAAGTGCCCGATCCCATTGCGGAGGAACATACGACGAACGCCAACAACGACCTGACCAACGAAGCGGTCGTTGCGGCCCCGTTGCTCGCCCTTGCGGCTGTGTGGACGGCGCTTGGCCTGTTAACAACAGCCTTCGTGGCCTCCATCGTCTTGCTTCGTCGCCTGAGGAACTCCCCCTCAACGAAGGGGGCGTGGAGCTGGGACGGCTGAAGCCTGCATGGCGCGAAGTGTCATAGACAACGGCGGCACGTCGGTCACCAGATGGCTGACCTCCACCGTGAAGCCAAACTCGCCGCGCTCCGGGAGCGCGTGCGCGACCAACTTGACAGCGAGGATGAGATGGTGATCTCAGCCTCGGACGTCGAGGCGGCGGTGGTGCCTCAACCGAGCAACAAGCGATTCATGGACCTCGCACAATGGGACGGGGCGCTTGATGACGGCACCGTTGCCGGACTCCGTCGGTTTGCATCGGTCGCCATCTTCCTTGGAAGCGCCCTTGGCATCCTCTCCGGCCTGTTGTTGCTGCAGGGCAATCCGGTTGATTTGCTGTCCACAGACCTGCTGTCAAGCGAACGGACCGTCGACCTTCGAATGCAGGTGCTTGAAGCAGAATCGGGAGAGGCACTTGAGGACCTGACCATCGAATGGGTGGACCTTGAATCTGGGACGGTGCTGCGGTCGACAACGACAGACGCGTACGGGTGGTTCAACCTCGAAGCGGTCTTGACCGAGGCAAGGCTCCTCCGCGTGAGCGGCGATGGCTACACAACCGCAGAACTCGAGTTGGTCCCGCAGTCCGCGGGCATGCCACCCATCACCCTCACGCCAGGGGACGGCGTGGAACGCATCGCCCTCCACGGAGGCGAGGACAGGTGGACGCTCGATGATGCAGTCCGTCTCTCGACGACCATCGGTGTCCTGACCATTCTCTCTGGGGCGGTCGGTCTCATGGCCGGTGTCGAGGTGCGTCGAGCAGGACGGTACCGACGAACGCAATACCTCGCAGGACTTGCCTTGTTCAGCCGAGGGCTGATCGTCTTCGGACCTGCCCTCATCCTCACAGGGATGATTGCGACCTCCTTCGCCAAAAACCAGTTTGCCGACGTACAGGAGGGGCCGGATGTACCTGATTTCCGTTGAAGGAGGGGACGGTTCCGGGAAAGGCGAGGCCGTGCGCCTCCTCACCGAGATCCTCGCCACCTACCCCTTCACCGAGGTCTGCGCCACGCACGAGCCCCGCCGCCATGCAGAGGCCGGAAAGCGAGCGCTGGCGGCCGTTCAACGAGGGGACCTGAGCCCTGCGGAAGAAGCCGCCCTCTTTGCAGAGGACAGGCTGGACCACACCACGAGTTGGATCCTTCCTCGCCTACGGCAAAGTGCCGTGGTCGTCTCGGACAGGAACATCCACTCTTCCTTGGTCTACCAGGGGGTTGTGGGGGAACTCGGCCTCGACGAAGTTGCTGCGCTGAACGAGGGCGCCGCGGTCCCGGACCTTGTCGTCTGGGTGGATTGCGACCCCGAACGTGCCATTCGTCGCATCCAACAAGGAACGCTCCGGATGACCAGCGACAAACAGGAGTACTTCGAAACCACCGACATCCAACGCAGCATCCGTGCAGGCTTCGCAGACCTGTTGTCGGGGGCCATCGCTCCTCCACCCCCCTTTGATGCCGCCGTGATTGCAGGACCAATCCTCAACGAAGGAGGATTGGACGAACTCGAGCGCGCCCTGCGCCGCACCGTTCGGGAGTTCATGCGTCAGCGTCCAGCGCCACTGAACGTGGACATGGACGAGGTC
>JALRLN010000197.1 GCA_023254445.1 Candidatus Poseidoniaceae archaeon
GAAGATGCTTGCAGAGGAGAACCTCATCGTTCTGAACGGGGACCTGGCGGCCACGATGGAATCGTCCATCATCGACGAGCGCGGGATGGCATGGGACGGTACGGGCGACTTCGGTGATTGGATCCGTGGCCTCAACGGAGATGAGTAGGCGCAACGACCCTCCAATTTTTCGACAGATGTTGATTGGTGAGCAACGTGTTTGGCGGACGTTCCGAGCCAATGCCCGAGGCGTTCGGCGGTTGTTCGGGCATGGCGCACGTCCACCAAAATTGATGGAAATCGTGAGTGGTGGACGTGCCGAGATTTGAACTCGGGGCCTCTACCATGCCAAGGTAGCGATCTTCCAACTGATCTACACGCCCAAATGGGTGCTTTCGCGTCCCGGCCACCCACGACCCCGGCATAAGGGTTCCGTGGTCCATCGCGGCCTTCATCAGGGCCACCGCGCAGCCCCCACCGTGACCGGTGAGCGACCTGTGGTGCCCCTCGCACTCACCGAGGCGGTGCTTCGCGCCGCCTCGACATCGACGGCGAGCGTCTTCTTGCCGTGGGTTGTGGACCGTGTCGAACTCCAATGGTCGGAGGGGGACGAGGTCAACCTCGGCCTGACGCGGTTCCTTGCGAGCGAGGTCGACCTCGTCAGAGCGAGGCGCTTGCGCCTCGACCCGGGGCCCATCCTGATCGAGTTGCATCCGGACTTGAACGACGACGAGGCCCTCCTCCATCACGTCTATGCGCACGAGATGCTGCACGCCGCGGGCCTGACGATGCACTCCGAAGAACACGACCGCTTGACGAACGCGGTGGCGCCTTCACCTTCGATGGCAGATTCACCGCTGCTCCAACGCTTGCGAGACCGCCTCTTGGCCGAACAGCCTGTTCAGTCGTGGACCTGTGGCCATTGCGGGCACACGTGGCAGCGCACGACCATGCGGACCCCAACCCGGTGCCTCAGGTGCGCTCGACCCCTGCGCTGAACCGGTCAGGTTGAAGGGGGGTCGGCCTCGGTCGTGAACCGGACGCATGGTGTAGTCTGGATATCATCTCGGCCTTCTAAGCCGATGACCCGGGTTCGAATCCTGGTGCGTCCGTACCCATCCATGGATGCGAACCCGCTGTTCGGGACATGTCGAAATCATACGGGTGGGGGGATGTAAACCCCACGGGCCGCATCAGCCACTCCGGCTGGACCGTTCCCTCCGAGCCCACCTTGGTTGCATGCGTGTGCGCACGCCGCCAGGCATCGTCGGAGGCTTTCGTGTACACGTACTCTGAGTAGTGCGATTCGATGGTGGACGCCTTGTCCCCGAGGATTGAGGCCACGTCTTCGAGGCGCCCGTTTGTGTTGAGGTAGCGCATGGCAAGCGAATGGCGGTAGGAGTGCGAGGAATACTGGGGAATGTCAAACGGTGTCGAGTCCCTGACGTACGCCAGCCACGTTGCGATACTTTTGTCAGTAACGTGCAGACGCTCGGTCTTCGTCGTTCCAGACGTCCCTGCAGCACTGGACGGGAAGACGTACACTTCACCTCCCTTGACGTGCGCGATGGACGCTTTGTAGGCTCGAAGCAGCGGGATGAGCCGAGGTTCGATACGCACCTGACAGATCTTCCCGTTCTTGCTCGCACGGAAGCGAATCATGGCCTCGTCAAGGTTGATCCACTCCCACTTGAAGGAAGCCGTATCGTCCCTCCGTGGAGCGATTTGGAAATGCAGCAGGTGGGCGATGGCCCTTGCAGGCTTCTCCCCGTTTCGTAGCATTTGTATGGCGCGTTTGTTCATCGCCTCCATCTGCTCCCTCGTCCACCATCGAACGTCCTTCTCGACGACCTTGGGCTTCCATTCCCGTAGAAATTCAAGGTGCTCCGTCATGTTCATGCCGCTCAGCATTTGCGTCAAGGCCTCCTTGCGCTTGCGGATTGTGTTTTCTTCGAGCGGTTGCTCTGTTCGCTGGCTGCCCGTTCTGTACGCGGCTGCAAGGTTGATCCACGACTGCTCATCGAGCGATGCAGGGTCCTCTACGCCGAGGTCTTGCAGGTCCAACGCCACCGTCAGCATCGCGCGTCGCATCACTTGCGTGGTCTTCTTCTGCTGGTTGCGGATGTTCCCTTTCCTGACGCCCGCCTCAAAGGCGATTCTCCACGGGTTAGACAGGTCGGACTCAGGGTACTGTGGTTTCCTTCCCATGCACCGTTCATGGCTCCCAGCCGTATGAGGGTGCCTGAGGCCTTCCGGGTCCAACTGAATGTGAATTGCTCACAGGCAAATATCGAAGGATTGAGAGAAGTTCATGAGTTCTGCCGAAATCCGAGACCATGCAAACCCGAGTCGTTCTGGCCTTGGTGTGCCTCCTCTTTGTGCAACCCTTTGGCCCTGCGTTTTCTTCGACAGAAG
>JALRLN010000198.1 GCA_023254445.1 Candidatus Poseidoniaceae archaeon
GCTGTTGACCCCTCGTTGGCCTGCGGTGGCCTCAAGAGCGGCGGCGGCGACAGCGGTCCGGTGCGCATGACGTCGGCAACCCAACGGCCCGCCGTGCTGCTCTTGGCCCTCCTTCTGTTGACGTCGTTTGCACCGCTGATCGGTCATGCGGCTGCTGCGGAGTCCATCCACCTCTCCGTGGACGTCCAACATGTCGTGCTCGCCCCAGGGCAGGCCGCGAACGTGACCCTCACCGTGACGAACAACGGCTCGTCCATCGACAGCTTCGATGTGGAGGTGGACGACAGCGCGCTGAACAGCGTCTGGGAGGTGCTTGCCCTCGACAGCGAAGTCGTGAACGTCTTCCCGACGTGGGCGAAGAACGCCAGCGTCGTGGTCCGGCTGAACGCCACGGCCGTACCTGCCGACGGGGACACCGTCGACCTCGTGGTCACCGAACCGGATTCCGGTGCCTCGAGCCGGCTGACCCTCGCGCTCAGCGTCGCGCACGTGCACAGCCCGCGTATCGAGACGTCAGGGGCCGGTGACGCAGGGCTCGTCGTCCTGCAACCCGGCGATGCCGTCGACGTCACGATTCCGGTGTTCAACGACGGCAACGTCCCCGACACCTTGCTGCTCGATGTGGACACGACGCCGGACCTTGCAGGATTTTGGGCGAACTGGTCCTCGACCGGCGGCTCGTCCAACGTCACAAACACGACGGGGTCGGCCGACCATGCCGTGCTGATGCTCGGCAATTCCTACACCTCAAGCAACGGCCTTGACGGCCTGCTTGAGGACCTCCTCCGTGCGGAGGCCGAAGGGAACGTCAGCGCCTTGACCGGTGGCGGCATGACCTTGGCCAACCACGCCACGAAGGTCAATACAAGCGGGGATGCGTGGAACACGACCCTGATGGGCAGCACGTGGGACCTTCTCGTCCTGCAGGACCAATCGCAGGTTCCGGGCTTTCCACGCAGCGAAGCGATGTGGAACGCCTCCAAAGACGCAGCCGTCGGCTTGGCGGAGCGTGCGGGTGAGGAAGGTGCAGCGGTGATGCTGATGATGACCTGGGGTCGGTGGGATGGCGACAGCATGAACGCCGCCATGTACCCCGATTTCAGCACCATGAACGACCGCTTACTCAGCGGCTACCTCGATTACGCGTCGAACATGACGGCCGCCCACCCCGGCGTCGACGTTCACGTCGCACCGGTGGGGCTCGCGTTCGCGGTGGTGCACGACGCCATTGCCAACGCAGGTGACGATCCCCTCGCCAACACGTCGGCCTTCACCAACCTCTACAGCGCAGACGGAAGCCACCCCTCCCTTGCCGGGAGCTACCTCGCAGCATGCACCCTCGCCTCGAGCATCACGGGCGCCGACCCCGTCGGTTGGCCGGCGCCGGCAGGCGTGAACGCGTCAACCGCCCTGTTGCTCCAGCAGGCCGCCGCGGAGGCCGTGTTCAACGTGACCTCGTCCTGGACCTACCCATGGAGCGGTGGCGTGGCGCCGTCTGCTTCGACCGGCTCGGACCTGCTCGCTGCGTTCAGCGATGACGTGCTGGAGAACGTGTCCGCGTTCAGCAGCGTTGGAGCCACCCTCCGTTTGGAGGTGGCGCCGGACGCCATGCCCGGCGACACCGGCCTCGACCTCCATGTGGCGTCAACGCTCGGCAACCTGACCTCCGTCAGCACGCTCGTCGTTCGCATCGAAGCCGTACCTGGATTGAGCATTGGCAACATCGACCCCGCTGAGGTCTTGCCCTTCGGTGTCGCCTCGTCCACCTCGGTCGAGGTCACCAACACCGGGACCTCGGCCGCGACCTGGTCGTGGTCGCTGGAGGACGCAGGCGGTGCCTCATGTGTCTGGGACGTGCTCGATGCGTCAACGGCCTTTGCGGGGCCAGGGGACGCCGCAACGGTCGGACTGAGTGTGGAGGTCCCCTCCGCGAGCACCTGGCCCTCTGGTGTTCAGGAGGTGTGCGAAACCGTGCTTGTTGGCACGTGGGCCAACGACACGTCCGTTCAGGTCGCTCGAACGATCGGTTTCGTGGTCGACGAGCGTGTGAACCTGACCTTTGGCGCGCCGGACGAGCTGTTCATTGACGTGAACGACGGTGCTGCGTGGCAGGCGACGATGATGAACGCAGGCTCCCACGACGTGGACGTCACGCTGAGCCTTGCCGAACCTGCGGGTGGCGCGTCCTGCGCGGGCATCATCACCTCTTCGCTGACCTCCTCCGCAACCCAGACGGTGGCTGCAGGGTCCACCTCGGTGTGGGGGCTCGAAAGCAGCGTTATCACCACCACCCCGTGCACCTTGCTGCTCCGGGCGAGCAGCGTCCACGGCACGAAGGAAGCGGAGGTGAACCTCGGCCCTGCTGATCACGCCCGCCTTTCC
>JALRLN010000199.1 GCA_023254445.1 Candidatus Poseidoniaceae archaeon
CGCTAACCCGAAACCCGTTCATAGTTCGGATTGAGGGCTGTAACTCGCCCTCATGAAGCTGGATTCCGTAGTAATCGTGTTTCAACATAGCACGGTGAATATGCCCCTGCTCCTTGCACACACCGCCCGTCAAACCATCTTAGTTGGGGGTGGGTGAGGCTGCGCTTCATGGCGTATTCGAGCCTGTCTTCGACAAGGAGGGTTAAGTCGTAACAAGGTATCTGTAGGGGAACCTGCAGATGGATCACCTCCTAAGAAACCGGGGGCGGGGAGGCTTCGGCCTCCCCGTCTCCACCCTTTTTTTTTTCAATTTCAGCGAGGGTAGCGGACACGCTCTGCGGGCCACCTTCCAGCCAAGCACACCGCTCAGCCGATGCGCTCGACCTTTTCGTCCATCGTTTGACGGAAGGTCAGCAAGGTCAGCACCGGTCCTTTCGCGTCGACGGTGACGGTTGCGCCTCGGTTGAAGTGCACCTCGTCCCATCCGTCAGGAACCACATACCCGCGGTGCATGTCGCTGACCACCACGGTCTGGTCACTGGTCCAGGCCAAGTGGGCCCACGGTCGAGCGGTGCGTTCGTTCCTCGGGAGGTCTCGAGCGAAAACGAAGCAATGGTCGGTTCGTTCCTCGCGTGTGGCCATGGCTCGTAGTTCGTTCATGTGGCCTTCGGGCGCGGCGTGGCTCAGCCATGCATGTTGTCCGTACCACGTTGCAAACAGCAAGCCACTCGACGATTGGACGACGGTGCTCGTCCCGCGTCGCATCAGGTACTTGCTTGGTGCGTACTGGTGGGTGTTGGCAACGAGCAGGTCGTTCAGGGCCGGGTCTGTGGTGTACCTGTTTCCAGAGGTCGTGTCGATGATCGCCTGCAGCCGCGGAAGCCGGTTGACAATCGCTGATCCTTCCAGCACCCGGTCAAGGTCTTGCTTGAAGGTGGCTGGGTCGCTGTCCATGTAGAATCCGACGCTGCCTTCAGGGTCGCCGTCGCGGGGGTGGGAGTTCACCCCCATGACCATGGTTTGGTCGTCGATGTTGTGGGAGATGCTCGTCAACGTACCGTCGCCGCCGAGGACAATGACGAGGTCACGTCCGAGGAAATCCGCCCTTCGGACACGTTCGCGCGGTCGAATTTCGGTGTGGACCACGTCAGCACGTTCCTGCAGGGCTTCCTGGAGGGAAAGCAAGGCCCTGTCGTGCACCTCTTCGTGCGTTTTCTTGTAGACGAGCAAGACGTGCATGCCCGTCCCCCGTTGGTGCACGGCGGTAGCCCACTTGAACCCCGCTCAACAGCCGAACGTTCTTGGCGTACCTTCCCTTCAGTTCCTCATGGAACCCTCACCGTGGCCGAACGAAGGGTCGGACGATGCCTCCAGCCCGGCTGCCTTTCAACAACCGCCGCACCTTTCCCTCAGCGGTCAGGTGACCTCTTTCGACGGTGGCGCTCCGCAACAGATGCCGACGATGTTGTACGTGCAACCTCCGAGCGGTGCTGCCAAAATCATGGGGATCCTGATCGTCATCTACGGTGCCTTTGGACTGCTCGCTTCCGTTGGCGGTATTGCTGGCGCGAGTGTCCTTGAGGGCTTTCTCGCCGATGTCCCAGAGGGTGAACTTGGCTTCAATTCGGAAACGATGGCCAGTTACCTGTTCGTCAGCAGCCTCTTGGGCATCGTGACGGCGGTGCCAACCATCCTCGGTGGTGTATGGACCATGCAGTACCAACGTCGAGGCGTCCATCTCGGCCTGCTGGCGGTTGGCGTTTCCTTCATCATCAACGTCGCGTTGACGTTCGCCTACTCGGACATCACAGCGGCGGGCATCGGTGGCGTTGGTGGCGCCATCATCTCCTCGGTGATTGGGTCTGGAATTTGCGGCTTGCTCGTGGCCGTGCCGCTGCTCGTCAGCGACAACGGTCTCGACGATTCATCGCTGTTCACACGTTGAGGAAACCTTCCTAAAGGGGCGGTGTTGAAATCGCACCATGTCCATGAGTTTGCTCGCGTTCAGCGCCGTTTGTGCGTGCCTCGGGACCGTCCTCGCTGTTGGCGCCATCGTCCTCGAGATGCGTGGTCTCCTCCATTCCAAAGGACATGGCTACCTCCTTGCGGTTGGGCTTGGCTCGGCCTTGCTCGGGTTCCGAGCCTTTGTGGTCCGCGAACCTTCTTTTCTGATCCTTGAAGCCATCAAAACCTTGGCTGCCTTCTCCGCGGTCCTGCTCCCCCGTCGTCCACTCATCTCTGAACTGCTGCTGGACGTCGAAGCACTCTGACCGCGCACCTGAAGGGCTGGCTCAACGGGTCGTTCGTCATGGGCACACGCGTTGTGGGTCAAGCGGCCACCTACGTCGAGGAACTCTCGTTCACAACGGAAGAGCG
>JALRLN010000019.1 GCA_023254445.1 Candidatus Poseidoniaceae archaeon
CAGCAAGCGGAAGGTGCCCATGGTGCCTCACCCCCTGCTCGCGTGTGTTGTTTATCACCGTGATGCCGGCGCGTCACAGGTTCGACGGAACCTGAGAAAGGAGGTCGGTCAGGGCACGGATTCGATGGCTGAAGGCCGCTTTGGTGGCGCTATCGACGGCCGCAAAGGTGCGTCCATGCGTGGAGACCTCCCCTTGTTGGCCGGCCTCGACAGGTTGTCCTGCGAGGTCGAGGTCGCGTGGAATGAACACGGGGTCGAACCCGAAGCCACCTTCTCCGTCGACGTTTGCTGCAATTCGACCCGGGCAGGTGCCGTGGCCCACCATCGTGCCGTGTGGTGTGTGCAAGCAGGCCACAGCGCGGAATTCAGCCGCTCGCAGGCCTGATTCAACCTTCAGGTCCTCGCTGTGGAGGTGGGACAGCAAACGCAGGATTCCGGCGCACCCGATGGTCTGCAGCGCATACGCGGAGTACACTCCTGGAAACCCGTCGAGCGACGTCACGAACAACCCTGCGTCCTCAACGAGGATCCACGCGTCTTCCGTAGGGAGGTGCGCCTTGGCTTGGTCGATTTTCGCTCGTGCAACGGTTTCGAGGTCGTCGCTTTGAGGTTCAACAATGCCGTCGACGTGGAGTTGGACGACCTGGTAGCCCAGGGGTTCGAGGTGGAGGGCTGCTTCGCTCACCTTTCCTTCGTTCGAGGTGAGGAAGTGGATGCGGGTCATGCACTCCGATGGGGGACCCCCGCTTCAAAACGGCGGCAAGGCTTCATGCCGGGCGAACCTCGTGCAACCATGGTCGCGAACGTCCTGCTCGTCGCGTTGGGCGGAGCGCTCGGCGCGGTCCTTCGCTGGAGCATCGCTCCTCCTGCAGATGCGACCGGATGGCCGCATGGAACCTTGGTGGTCAACCTGCTTGGTTCCTTGTTGCTCGGGGTCGTGGCCGTGCTGCTGGCCGCCTCCGTGATGAGCCGGGAGCAAGCGCTGCTGGTGGGGACCGGGCTGCTCGGCGCCTTCACCACCATGTCGACGTACGCGCTTGAGTTGGTCCGCCTGAGCGAGGAAGGGGCGTGGTCCCTCGCGGCCGCATACTTCCTCGTGACGGCCCTAGGCTGCCCCCTCATGGCATGGATTGGCTGGACGGCCGCCTCAAGCGCGTTCCAGTGATCACCGTGGTGAACGAACCTCGACGCTGTCGATGGGCTCGAGCGCGGCCACGGCCGCGCGCCCCGCCTCGACTGTGGCGTCAGGGGTGTCCGCAGCGCAGCACAGGACGGCCGTGACGCCGACGCCAAGCAGGTGCATGGTGACGTCGACCAGCGGGCTTGTGTCGGTGGCTTCCGCCCATGCTGTTCGGATGTCGCGCTCGAGGCGATGGCCGTCCGGAAGGTGGACCGGCGCCTCATCGTCGTCCTCTGGGTCGATGTGGATGGTGATGTCTTCCATGCGTGGGACGGCCTTCAGCACCCGATGCATCGCTCGGTGCGCGATCTCGTGGCCCTGGGTCACCGAGATGTGCGGGCGCACCTGAACGTGCGCTTCCGCGAAGATGAGCCCCCCCACGGTCTTCGTTTTCAGCACGTGGACGTCTTCGACGCCACCGGTCGCAAGGATCGTCTCCATCATCGTCGCATGGGTGGCGTCGTCCACGGCTGCTTCGGAGAGTTCGAGCAGGGCTTCGGAAAGGATGCCCCATCCGCCGTGAAGGAAGAGCAGCCCGACCACCATGGCTGCGAGCAAGTCCCCGCTCGACACACCCGCCATGGCGGCGGCGAGGCCGACAAAGACGGCGATGCTCGAGAGCGAGTCCGTGCGATGGTGCACCGCGTTCGCCTTGAGGATGGGTCGAGCGTGCCGGTTCGCCACGCGAACCGTGGCGTGGTACAGCCCCTCCTTGGCAAGGATGGCGATGACGGCCACGGCAAGGGCTGGACCGTCGGGGGTCAGCCATTCTTGGGTTTGCAGCCGGCGTGCCGTCTCAAGGATGAGCCCCAGGCCGGTCGCGATCACGAGCAAGCCGACGGCCAGCGAGGCGATCGTCTCGAACCGTCGATGCCCGTACGGGTGGTTTTCGTCGGCTTCCGCCGAGCCGAGTTTGACAGCGATGTAGACCACAACGTCCGAAACGAGGTCGGTCAACGAATGGAGGGCGTCCGCCAGAAGGGCGACGCTGCCGTACAGAAGGCCACCTGCCGCCTTGACCGCGATGAGCACGAGGTTGACGACGCCGCCAAGCAGGGTGACCTGCCGCGCGGCACGGTCACCTGCATCGTGCTCCGCCATGCGTGGACCTCAGGGCCGACCCCAATAAGCACACGGACCGCGTCACGACGTGATGGCCAGCATGCGCTCAAGAGCGATGAGCGCCCCTTCCTGCACGTCCGTGGGCACGATGACCTGGTTCGGCAGTTCACCTGCCTCAACCCGCTCCAGGACGTCGAGCAAAAAGGCAGGGTGAATCATGTACATTGTTGAGCACGGGCACACCTCCGCATCAAGGCATTCGATGTGCTTGTCTGGGTGCTCCTTTGCCATGCGGGCCACCATGTTGATCTCCGTCCCAACAGCGATGGAGGCTCCGGCTGGTTGTGCTTCGATGAAACGCTTGATGTGCTCCGTGGAGCCATCAGCATCCGCTGCTTCAACCGTGGCGCGTGGGCACTCTGGATGAACCACCACCACACCGTCCGGATGGGCCATTCGGAAAGCATCGATCTGCGGGACAGTGAAGCGTTCGTGAACGCTGCAGTACCCGTGCCACAGCACGATACGAGCCGCGTCCATGCCGGAGGACGCGCCCTTTCCGGGCGTCCATACCGGCATGACGTCCTCCTCAAGGCCGAGTTTCAAGCCGGTGTTGCGGCCGAGGTGCTGGTCGGGAAAGAAGAGCACCGCCCCGTCCGGACCGGCGCGCTCGAAGGCCCACTCAAGGACGCCTCTGGCGTTTGAAGAAGTGCAGACCACACCTCCGTGGCGTCCGACGAAATCCTTCAGGGCCGCGCTGCTGTTCATGTAGGTCACGGGGACGAGGTAGGCCGCTCCCGGCTCAGCAGGGGCGCCCGGGTCCGCACGTCCGGCAGGGTCCTTCCAACCGCCCTGCTCGAGCATCGTCGGCCAGTCCCGTTCCACCTCTTCGAGGGTGGCCATGTCCGCCATGGAGCAGCCCGCGCGAAGCGTGGGCATCAGCACCGCTTGTTCGTCCCGGGTCAGGATGTCGGCCGATTCGGCCATGAAATGGACCCCGCAAAACACGATCACGTTGGCGTTCGAATCGGCCGCTTTCCGGCTCAACATGAAGGAATCTCCAACGTAATCGGCGTGTTCGACGATGCCGTCGCGCTGGTAATGGTGGCCGAGAAGGAGCACGCGGTCACCAAGGCGAGCACGAACGGCGTGGATGGCGTCCGAGATGTCCTGCTCTTCCGGTGACTTTGTGGTGTCCATGTAGTCGACCACGCACATTGGCAGGCTGGTCGCCATGGTCCTCGTGTGGCCCATCCTGCCCCCCCTTTTCAACGGATGGTGTGCGGGCGAGGCTCCATATGTGGGGGCGATGAAGTGCCCTCATGGGAGAAGGCCGGCAGCTCCTCGTTGAGGCGAAGGACCTCGGCAAGCGCTACGGCGATTTCATTGCGCTGCACCCCCTTGACGTTCGGGTGCATGAGGGTGAATTCTTCGGCGTCTTCGGACCCAACGGAGCAGGCAAGTCCACCTTCATCAAGCTCCTCACCGGGCAACTCCGCCCGAGCATCGGTCACATCGAAGTGCTCGGCATCGATGCCGTCGCGGACCCTCAGCACCTGAAGGCCAACATTGGCATCGTTCCAGAATCAGAATCGCCTCCTTCGTTCCTCACGCCTCCTGAGTTCCTCACCTTCGTGGCGCGCTTGCGCGGCCTGGACGACGTCGTAGCCAAGGTGGAACATTGGCTGGAGTGGTTTGGCCTGAACGAAAAAAGGGACACGATGTGCAAGGACCTCTCCAAGGGACAGCGGCAGAAGGTGATGCTCGCTTCGGCCTTCATCCATGCACCGCGCCTGCTCTTTTTGGACGAGCCGTTCGCCAACCTCGATCCAATCTACCAGCGGAAATGCCGCGAGTGGTTGCTCGACCACGTCGCTGCAGGGGGGACCATTTTCCTGTGCTCGCACGTCCTTGAGACCGCCGAACGTTTGTGCAACCGGATGGCGATCATCAACCAAGGCAAGGTCCTGGCTGCCGGGACGGTCGCCGACCTGCGCGCCCATCCCGAGGAGACCCTCGAAGACGTGTTCATTCGGCTCGTCGGGCATTCCATCGAAGAAGCGGAGCGACGCTCCGGCGACGGCGCCGAGGAGGAATGAGCATGGGCGTTCACATCGCCTCCCGTGAGTGGGACGAGGCGGTGGCTGCGCCCGCAACGGCCCCGACGGGGCGCACCAAGGTGCAACGCCTCGTGCTCAACGAGCCGATGCGCGGCTGGGCCGCGTTCCGGACCACCTTCCGTGCCATGTTCCTCGAAGAGTGGCGGGAGACGGTCGATTTTGCCCGTGCGCGGCAAATCATCCTCTTCCCCCTGCTCTTGACCCTGATCACCACCGTCACGACGATCGGGCTTCAGTTCCTCGTGGGCACGGGAGCAGCCCAAGTGAGCGACATTGAGGAGCGCACGTTCAGTTGGGACCAGATGCGCGTGGCCCTCCACCTGCCCCTGCTCATGTTTTCCATCGGGATGGGCACCTTCGCGTTCAAGGGGCAGGAAGCCATCATGCAGCGAACGGGTTCGAAAAACCGCCTGCTCGCTGCACCTGCCTTGCAACCGCTCACCACTTCGGCGGCGCACTTCACGTACTTCGTCAAGGACCTCGTCTACTACGTCCTGCTGATCCTCACCCCGATCGTTGCGGGGATGTCGCTCGGCTTGCTGCTTGACGGCGTGGGCGTCGTGGACACTCCGCTGCAATGGGGTTCCGTGGTGTGGACCTGGGCGGCCATGGTGACGACCATCGCTGAGGGGCTTTCGCTCGCGTTCTTGGGTTCTGTGCTCTGGCTTCGTGGCCGTCCCTTCACCCTCATCGGCCCTGTCGGGGCCGTGGCCGTTGGGCTCGGGGCTGGCCTTGGTCTGGTGCCCTGGGACAGCATGCTGGTCGGGCTCGTCGTGCAGCGCAGCCATGCCGTCCTGCCGGTCGTGGTTGGGTTGGCCGCCGCCGGGCTGGTCGGCGCCCTTGCCTCGTCGTTGCTCCTCGACGACTTTGAGGTCCGTGTGACCGCCAGAAAAGACCTGTTGAACCCCATTCACGCACGCCTCGGATTCCTGGGTCGGGGAACGCTCAGGCTCTTGGTCGCCAAGGAATTTGTTGACCTCTACCGCTCTGGAACGATTCAGAAAATGACCGTCTCGTATTCCATTCCGTTGCTGGTGCTGCTCGGTATGGCCTGGCTGATCGATTTCGCCGAAGCGCCAATTCCGATCAACCTGCTGTCCTACGCACCGTTCCTCGGCTTCTTCGGGTTCAATTTCTACTCTTGGCTGACCATCCTCGACTCCCCCGATTTCATGAACGGCTTGCCCCTTCGGGTCCCCCAACTGCTGAGGGCAAAGGTCGTCGTGTATTTCCTCGCAACCTCGTGGATTTCGCTGATCTTCTTCGTCCTGATGGCGTGGCGTCTCGACGAATGGAACGCGTTGCCCACCGGGCTTGCGGTAATGTTCGCCAACTCCATCTACATCGTGGCCCTCACTGCCTTCCTCATGGGCCTCAAGCCCAACAAGGCCATCTTCGACGGACGCATCATGTTCTGGTTCTGGTTGGGGACCGTTCTTCCGCTGCTCGGCCTTTTTTTGCTGTCCTTCACGCAAGGTGATGTTGGCCTCTACGGCAACTGGTGGGAACGCGTCAGCGAGCAGGGCCTCGACGCGACCTCCACCGCCTACGATGTTTCCATGGTGCGGGGGGGCTACCTTGGCATCCTCGGGATTTCCGGCATGCTGCTCCTTGGCTCCGCTGTGCTCTGGGCCCTCATCGACGTTCGCTGGTCCAAGCGTCCGTTCGAAAACTGAGCCGGCGCGTTCATGGGCCGGTGCCGCGAGGCCCGTCCATGCTCATCCTCGCCGTGTGCGGCTTGCCCGCGTCGGGCAAGGGTGAGTTTGCAGAAGTGGCCCGCCGCATGGGCCTCCCCGTGCGTTCGATGGGGGACATGATTCGTGCCGAGGTCGAGGCCCGGGGCCTCGAAGGTGGCCCAGAGGTCTTTGGGCAGGTCGCCGTTGACCTTCGTGCCGAACACGGCGACGAGGTGCTCGCCGTGCGCTTGGCCGACGCGATCGACAGCGATGTCCCGGTGCCCGTGCTCGTGATCGACGGCATGCGGGGCACGGCGGAACGGCGCGTGTTCCAACAGCGCTGGGGGGACGCGTTTGAGGTGGTGGCGATCCACGCCGATCCCGACGTGCGTTTCGCCCGAACGCAAGCCCGTGGACGTGCAGAGGACGGAAGCCATGCTCAGTTTGAGCAACGCGACGCTCGCGAACGAGGATGGGGGGTGGAGGTCCTGATGTCGGAGGCGGAGCATGCGCTCGTCAACCGTGACCCACTCTCGGCGTTCCACGCCGACGCCGAGCGGCTGCTGAAAAGCGTCCTCCCTGATGCGTGAGGCATGCTCCTGTTCGGGGTGCGTCTCGACCATTCGGCGACCAAAGGTTATAGTCGGGCCGCGGCTGTGGCAAGCATGCTTGGGCGGTCTTGACCATGGCGCGAAAGAAGGAGGGCGGCGGCCAACGAGGCCGCGCGAAGCAACGCGCGATGTACGATGAGTTGGACAAGTACCCCGTCCTGCCGCCCCACGCCTTCGCCAGAATTGTGCGCGACAAGCGGACATTGAACATCATCTACCAGATCATCGAACCACCGATGACGAAGAAGGAGCAAGAGCAACTGGACGAAATCATGGACATCTTCATCCGGTCCTTGCAGTCCAACATCGAGGAGATCGACACCCAGCCCGAAGCCTACCTCCGAGCAGCGATGGACAAGGTGATCAAGTCCTACGGCATGAAGATCAGCAAGAAATCAAAATCCAAGATTTTCTACTACATTCGCCGCGACCTGATTGGATACGGCAAGATGGACGTGCTGATGAACGACGTGAACGTGGAGGACATTTCGCTCGACGGCACCAACGTCCCCATCTTCGCCTACCATCGGAAATTCGAGTCGGTGGAAACCACCTGCGTGTGGGAGCAGGACGAGGAACTGGAATCCTACGTCATCAAACTCGCACAGCGCTGTGGCAAGCACATTTCCGTGGCCGATCCGCTCCTCGACGCGACGCTGATGGACGGCTCGCGCATCGTCATGAAACTGGGCCGCGAAGTGTCAACGCGTGGCTCGTCCTTCTGCATTCGACGTTTCAAGGACGACCCCTTCTCTCCAGCGGACATCGTCGCGTTCCGGACCATGTCGTCCTTGATGGTCGCCTACCTGTGGATTGCGTTCCAAAACGAAGTGCCCATGCTTTTCGTCGGCGGTACTGCGTCAGGCAAGACGACCACCCTGAACGCGATGTGCACCTTCATTCCATGGCAGATGAAGATCGTCTCCATCGAATCCACCCGTGAGGTGAACATCCCGCAGCCCAACTGGCTGCCCGGTCTGACCCGGCAGGGCTTCGGTGGCGAGTCTTCCGAGGGCGTGATCGGTGAGTTCGAACTGCTCAAGGCCGCGCTTCGTGAGCGGCCAGAATACATCATCGTGGGTGAAATCCGTGGTGCTGAGGCGTACGTTCTGTTCCAAGCGATGGCCACCGGTCACTGCGCGTATTCGACGGTGCACGCCGACTCGGTGCCCTCCCTGGTGCACCGGCTTGAGAACAAACCCATCGACATCCCCCGGGTGCTGTTGCCTGCGCTTGAGGCGTGTTCGATTCAGATTCAGACGCGTATCAACGGAAAGCGTGTCCGACGGACGAAGCAGATCGTTGAGATCGTCGGCATCGACCCGAACTCGTTGGAGGTCATCACGAACGAAGTCTTCCGTTGGGACGTGACCACGGACGATTTCATCTTCAGCGGCAAGTCCTACGTGCTGGAGAAGATCATGGTGAAGATCAACTACAGCCAGGAAGAAATGCGCCGCGAACTCCGCACCCGCAAGCGCGTGCTTGAGTGGATGGTGCTGAACGACATTCGGAAGGCCGACCAGGTGTCGCAGATCATCACCGAATACTACGTCCGTCCGCAAGAGGTCCTCGCCCGAGTGGACGGGCTGCGTTGAGGGGGCTGAACCATGGAGCTCACCCTCTGGCAGCAATTCTGCAACCGCCTCCTCGGGCGGATGTTCAAGAAGCGTGCCAGGGCCAACAAGGAACTCTCGGACAACCTCATCAAGGGCAAAATGGACGTGATGCCCGAGGTCTACATTGCACAGAACATCCTCATCACCCTCGCGGTGACCGCCATCTGTGCGCTGGTGCTTCTCGCGGCCTTCATGCCTGAAATTGGCGCCATCGCCCTGTACGAGGGCCTCATGGACCCCGCCATCGACGACATTTGCTTCGAGTGGACGTACTGGAACAAGGACCTGCTCGACCCAACCCTTCCTTACGACGGCTGCCCCTACTACCGCACCCGCACCTTCCCCGTCCTCGGCAAGGCGGCCCTCGTGGGTGTCTTCGGCGTCATTGGGCCCTTCGTGACGTGGAAGATGGCCAGCGGGAGCGCCGCTTCCGCCGCCAAGGCCCGTGGCGACATGATCGAGAAGTACCTCCCCTACGCAGCGTCCTACACCGCTGCCATGAGCGCGGCGAACGCGACGCCAGCGAAGATTTTCCGCTCCCTCGCCATGAACAAGGACATCTACGGCGACGTGGCCGACGACGCCGCGATGATCTACCGGGACATCACGCTGATGGGCTACGACCTGATCACCGCCATCAAAATGGCCGTCGACCGTGCTGCATCCCCCTGGCTGACCGAATTTTTCCAAGGAATGACCGGGACCCTCACCGCGGGTGGCCAACTCAAACTGTACTTCCTCAACCGAGCAGAGCACTACATGCGGGAGAACCGAACGCGCCTGCATTCCTTCCTCGAAAGCATCGCGCTGCTTGCGGAATCGTACATTGTCGTCGCCGTCGCAATGCCCCTTTTCCTCATCGTGATGCTCGTCATCATGTTCTGGGTGTCCGGGTCCGGTGCTCAAATGTCCGAGGGCATGCTCTACGGCATCGTCCTTGGCTTCATCCCCCTCATTCACGTGGCCTACGCCTTCCTGGTGTGGTCGAGCAGCAAGGAACAGGAAATGTGAGCAGGAGGTGAGGGCATGGCACGCAAGAAGCAGAAGATCGTGGTCGACCTTGACCTCCCCAAGGACGACCCGACAACGAGGAATTTCTACCTCATTCTTGCCATTTCCATCCTCCTCGGCACCGCTTCTGGATTGTTTTGGGTCACGAACTCTGGCTTCTTGCCGACCCCGAACGGTGAACCGATGTTCACCAACCTCGCCTGTTCAACCATGACAGGCAACCCTGAGTTCAACGGCCCCATGACGCCCTCCTACGCTGCAAACCAAAGTTGCAGCATCCTCAAGGACGAGGCACAAGTCATCGTGTGGGAGGAGAGCGACGGCTGGGAATCGTTCGACCGGGCTGCGGCCTCCTTCGACATGCCCGGTGTCAACCGTGAGACGCTTCCCGCCGGCGTCGTCGTGATGCAACCTGTGACCGTCACGTGCACCGTCGACGCCAAGGAGCCGACACCCTATACCATCGCCATCCGCGACAAGTGGAAGAACCCCGTTCCAGGCGCTTCTGCGCGCGGCATCGCCGGGCTGGACGACGACTGTGGCTTGACCGTCGCCGACCTTGAGCCCGGTCAGCGCTACGAGTTCGGCATCTGGACGGACGACCGCGACCAATACATCGATCGCATGACCTTCACCTTCACAGCGGAGTACTACGATGGCATCCCTGACAACATGAACAACAAGTCCCTCTGGCTTGGACCGACGCTTGGCAACACCCAACTCCGTCCCATGATTTTCCTGAATTTCTTCGGCTTGACTTTCTTCCTGTTCATTTTCCCAGCCTCCTACTACGCCGAGCGCGTCGCCCTTGCTCGCAACGAGAAGGAGGAGAAGTTCCCGGACTTCTTGCGCGACCTCGCAGAATATTGGAAGGGTGGTCTTTCGATGACCGTGGCCGTTCAAACGTTAGCAACGTCAGAATACGGCGCATTGAACGACGAGGTCAGAAAAATGTCGAGTCAATTGTCGTGGGGCGTGAAGTTCGGCGACGTCATCCTTCTCTTCGCCGAGCGGGTCGGCACACCGCTGGTGAAACGAGCAATTTCGCTGATTTCGGAGGCGGACCGAGCGGGTGGGAAGATTTCGGACATCTTGATCACGGCCGCCAACGACAGCCGAGAGATCAAGTTCCTCGAAGGCGAGCGGCAACGCGCCATCGGCTCCTACATTGCCGTGATTTGGACCTCGTACGGCGTCTTCCTCGGCGTCATCGTCGTGCTGGCAAAGGTGTTCATTCCCGCCATCGCCGACTCCAACTCAGGAGGCGGCGAAGGCGGCGACAGCGGCGGGCAGAACATCGGAAACATGCAAATTCGAGCCATCGATCCGCTGTTTTTCTTGACGATCTTCTACTACGGCGTTACCATGCAAGCCATGGGGAACGGAGCGATGGCCGGCTTGATGGCCACGGGCCGCATCACGAGCGGGTTCAAGCATTCTGGGATGATGATCGTCCTCGCCATCCTCGTGTTCAACCTCATCGCCTTCTCCCCTGACCTCATCGGCGTGCAGGTGCTCGACGGGTTGAACCAATCGACCGAGCCATACGCCCCGACCCGATTGTCGGCGGTGTGACCCATGCGGGCGGACGAGGAAGCGCAGGTCCACATCCTCGAGATGTTGACCCTCTTCTGGCTGTTCTTCATGTCGGCCACCTTCCTCATCCGCATCGAGGTCCCCGACGCGCCGTCCGTCGCCCTTGATGCCGGTTTGGAAGCGGCCGGAGAAGACGCGATCATCGCCGCGCTTGCCACCCCGTCCACGGACGGCCTCGACAGCGCCCTCCACGATCACCTCGCTGCCTCGGACCTCGATGAGGCGTGCTCGATGCTGCAAGACCTGCTGTCCGTGGGGTACGAAGCCAACTGTTGGGTTGCAGCAGACCGCGCCCCTGCAGGCCCACACGGCGACACCGGAGTGCCGATGAGCGACACCGTCACCGTGCACCATCTGCTGGTCACGGACGGGACGCTGTGGACCCTCTCCCTCGATGTATGGCGCCGCGGAGGTGTGTCGTGATGCGAAGCAACGAGGCACAGCGCGACGAACGCGCACAGATGCTCCTCGCCACGGGCATGGTGCTGCTGCTTTCGTTGATGTCCATGGCGATCTTTTCCATCAAGGTTGCAGGGATGTCCATGCCGCACGAGCCTGCATCGGACGGGGCGCTCGTGACCACCGCCCAGGTCACCGACGCGCTCCCCGCCTTGGTGCACGCCCGAGCAGAGGTCTGGATGGACGAGGGCGGCCTCAGTGCCGAAGACGCCGTGGTGTTGGCGCTGGACAGCGTCACGCGTGACCTCCTGCATCACGGTGAGGTTCGGGGCGTCGAAGCCAAACTCATGAACGCCGTGGTAACGGTCGACGACGATGCATCAAACGTCGTTCACGTGGAAGCAAGCCTCGGAGTGTCCGACACCGACGTCCGAATCGAAGTTCCCGTGGCTTTCGACGTGACCTTCGCTTAAGTGCGGCGCGCGTCGTTCCATGCGAGGTTAAGATGGTGCTGGATGCGGTCCACTTCGTTCACGCGGTCCACATCAATCACGGGCCAGCCCGCGATCTTGGCCCGATCGACCAACCCGTCTTGGATGGCCCTGATCCTCTCCAAGGAAGCAATGTACCGGTCCGCGCGCCTCCAGGAGGCTTCCTCACGTTCACGGAGCATGGCGCGGTGGCGTGCTTCGTCCTCCACCCGGAGGACCACGCCCACGGCGACGCCTCCCTCATCCTGCCACCGTTGAAGCAGCCTGCTGCTTGGGACGAGGTGCACGCCCTCGATGAGCAAGTCCACGCCTTCACGGCGGGCGCGGTCCATGGTTGCGCGCACCCCTTGCTCGAGGACGTCGCAGGTCTCCATCCAATCCAGCACGGGGTCGCCAGCGCTGCCAAGGCTGAACGAGGAGCGATGCAGGGCAGGGAGCGTGCGCTCAGGATCCGTGGTCCGGAGCACCTCACGGATGGCGTCCGTGGAGATGGTGCGTGTCACGTTACGTTCGTGCACAAGCCTCCGGGCCGTGCTTGACTTCCCGACGCCGGACGTCCCGGCCAGCACCAGCAAGGTCGGCACGCGCCCTGAGGTTGCGGCGAGGGTGGCGTCGGCAATGCCGATGCGCTCGACCATGCGCTCAGGACGACGACGACGCACATCATGCTTCCCGCCTCCTTCAGCCGGTCTGCTTTTCATCCGACGCTCGGTCGGGAGGGTATGGACGCGGAGTCGATGTGGATCGGTGGCGAATGGGTGGGTGCTTCTGACGGCGCCACGGGCGACGTGCTGGACCCGTCGAACGGCGAGGCCATCGCCACCGTCCCCAAGGCCACGCTGGCCGACGTGGACGCGGCCGTGGCTGCAAGCCGTGCAGCGCTGAACGACCCGTCTTGGTCCGCCATGGACCCGGCCGAGCGGGGCCGCATCCTGCAGCGCATGGCCGCCGTGACCTATGCTGAGGCGAAGCGGCTGGCCACGCTGGAGAGCCGCAACAACGGCAAGACCTTCCGTGAGGCGCTCTCGGAAATCCGCTACGGTGCGTGGACCCTGGAGTACTTCGCTGGCGCGGCCGACAAGATCGAAGGCGCGACCATCCCTGTGCCAGGCGACCGTCTCAACTACAGCCTTCGCCAACCCCTGGGGGTCACGGCGCACATCGTACCGTGGAACTTCCCGCTTCAGTTGGCGTTGCGTTCCATCGCGCCAGCGCTCGCGGCGGGCTGCACGGTGATTGCGAAGCCAGCCTCGTGGACCCCCTTGTCCCTCTTGGCATGGGCCAAGGCCATCGACGAGGCGGAGACCGGCCTTCCCGCCGGCGTGCTGCAGGTCATCACGGGGTCCGGCGGCCTCATCGGGGACGCACTGGCCGGGCACCACGACGTGGACGGCGTCGTTTTGACGGGTGGCGTCCCCACCGGCAAGGCGGTCATGGCGAAGGCGAGCGAACGCTTGACGCCCGTCACCTTGGAACTTGGTGGCAAAGGCGCGCACCTCGTGTTCCCGGACGCCGACCTGCGTACGGCGGCCAAAGCCGTGTGCTTTGGCATCTTCATGAACGCGGGCCAAATGTGCTGGGCCGGCTCCCGTCTGATCGTGCACGAGGAGGTGCACGACGCGTTGGTCGACGCCATCGTGACCGAAATCAGCCGTTGGCCCATCGGTCCTGGGTTGAGCGACGGCGTCCGCATGGGCTCGCTCGTGCACCGTTCCCACCGAGAGGAGGTCCTTGCAAAACTCGCGTCGGGCCTCGAGGGTGGCGGCAAGGTCGTCCTCGGTGGCGAGGCCATGCTTGACGAGCATCCAAACGGGGCCTTCATGCAACCCACCGTCGTGACGGACGTTGGTGAGGACAACCTCCTCTTCACGGAGGAATTGTTCGGCCCCGTCCTTTCGGTCACCTCGTTTTCCGAGGCGTCCGATGCACTCCGGCTGGCCAACGCCTCCGAGTTTGGCCTCCTCAACGGCGTGTGGACGCAGCAACTCGGCCTTGCCCACAGGATGGCGCGGGACCTCCAGTGCGGCATGGTCAGCATCAACGAATACCCCATCACCTTCCCTCAAACGGCCTTCACCGGCTGGAAAATGTCCGGCATCGGTGTGGAGCAAAGCCTGGACGCCTTGCGCTTCTACACCCGCGTGAAGAACGTCAACATCCGGTTGTGAGGTGACAGCATGACCGTGGAGCGGAGCACGCCTCGACCCGGCCTTCGCCTGCTTCGCTTGACCGGTGAAAGCGCGACAGCCTCCCTGTCGAAGGCCTCGATCCCCCGCATTGCTGCGGCCATCGATGAGGCCCTTCAGGACCCTGACGTTCGTTCCTTGGTGCTCACGGGTGAAGGGCGCTTCTTTTGCGCCGGTGCGGACATCGATGCCTTTCAGGCTGCCATCGACGCGAACGAGGCCGCATCGCTGATCCGGGACATGACCGGGGACCTTCACCCGCTGCTGGTCCGGATGCGGACGTCCTCGACCATCTGCGTGGCGGCGATGAATGGAGCGGCTGCGGGAGGGGGGCTTGGCCTCGCCCTGGCCTGCGACGCGCGGGTGGCGGTCCCGTCAATGCGCATCGCCGCCGCGTACGCAGGCATGGGCCTCTCGCCCGATGGCGGTGCCACATGGCTCCTTCCGAGGTTGGTTGGGGTTCAGGTGGCTCGTCGTTTCTTCCTCGACAACGGCATGTGGACCGCAGAGGAAGCCCTCGCGCACGGCGCCGTGGACCACATCGTCTCCGAAGAGGACCTGCTTGCCTCGGCCATGGACCTCGCTGAACGGTGGGGGGCGTGGGGGCCGCACGTGCGCGAATCCACAAAGCACCTGCTGCACGTGACGCACGATCACGACCTCGAAACCCATCTGGCGCACGAGCGAACCCTCATCGAAGCCGCCGCCACCACCCCCGCCTTCGAAGCGGGTGTCGCGGCGTTCTTGGCGAAGCGAGGGTCGTGAGGGGACGTCATGACCGATGCATCTTCGGAAACGCTTCGAGAACGGCTTCATGACATCGTTTTCGAGGCGGACACGCCGGCGGGCAAGGCCTTCGACGTCGGCCTGATCGTGGCCATCCTGCTCTCGATTGTGGCCGTGTCCCTCGAGTCCGTCGAGCAGATCGACGCCAAGCACCACCACCTGTTGGTCGTGATGGAGTGGGCCTTCACCCTCCTGTTCACGGTGGAGTACGTGATGCGCTTGGTCATCACCAGACGCACGGTGCGCTACGCCACCTCGTTCTTCGGGGTGGTCGACCTGTTGGCCATTTTGCCGACCTACCTCAGCCTCGTCCTTCCCGGCATCCAAAGCCTCGTTGTCATCCGGGCCCTTCGCCTGCTTCGCGTGTTCCGCGTGTTCAAGCTCACCCGCTACGTGGGCGAGGCCAACGTCTTGGGGCACGCCATCCTTCAATCACGCTCACGCATCGTCGTCTTCCTGACCACCATCCTTGTGCTCGCGTTTATTTCAGGCGCAGGGATGTACCTCGTGGAAGGACCGAGCCATGGCTTCACGTCCATCCCACAAAGCGTGTACTGGGCCATCGTCACGTTGACGAGCACCGGCTACGGTGACACGGTTCCCCAAACTGTCGTGGGCAAAGGAATCGCGGTCTTCATCATGGTGATGGGGTACAGCCTGAT
>JALRLN010000001.1:0-10455 GCA_023254445.1 Candidatus Poseidoniaceae archaeon
ATCCGTACGCTCCTGCTCACGTTCCTGTGGCGCTTCATGCAACCCGCCATCCGCGGTGGCTACGTGTACATCGCCCAGCCGCCGTTGTATCAGGTCTCGAAGGGGAAGCAAAACAGGTACGCGTTCAGCGACGAGGAACGCGACACGTACATCGAGGAACTGCGCGGCTCCTCGGCCACCAAAATCGCAGTGCAGCGCTACAAGGGTCTCGGTGAGATGAACCCCGAGCAATTGTGGGAGACCACGATGGACCCTCAGACGCGCACGATGCTGAAGGTCACGGTGGCTGATGCAGAGGCGGCCGATCGCCTCTTTGAAATCCTCATGGGCGAGGACGTGGTGGACCGCCGCACCTTCATCGAAGCCCACGCGAAGGAGGTGACCAACCTTGACATCTGAGCAAGAGCCGAACGACAACGACGCTGCCGAGAACGGCGACGAACCGTCCACCTCCATCGGTCACGTGTTGAACCGGAGCCTCAACGATGAGATGCGGACGTCCTACATCAACTACGCCATGTCCGTCATCATCGGTCGCGCGCTCCCCGACGCGCGGGACGGCCTCAAGCCGGTGCATCGGCGCGTGCTGTACGGGATGTTCGAGGGAGGATACACCCACGAACGCAAGTACTCGAAGTCGGCGCGTTCCGTCGGCGAGGTGATGGGGAAATACCACCCCCACGGCGATTCTTCGATCTACGAAACCATGGTGCGCATGGCCCAGGAATTTTCCCTCAGGTATCCTCTCGTGGACGGGCAAGGCAACTTCGGCAGCATTGACGGTGACCCGCCTGCAGCCATGCGGTACACGGAGAGCCGTCTGGACCGCATTGCCTCCCACATGCTGGAAGACATCCGAAAGGACACGGTGGATTTCCAGCCCAACTTCGACGACAGCGAGCAGGAACCCAGCGTGCTGCCCTCTCGGCTTCCGAACCTGTTGCTGAACGGCTCGGACGGTATTGCCGTCGGCATGGCCACGCGCATCCCACCGCACAACCTGACCGAGGTGGCGTCGGCCATCCACCTGTACGTTGAACGCGTGCTTGCGGGCGACGTTGATGCCGACGGTCGCCCGCTGATCGGCATTCCCGAATACATGGAGCGCATCAAGGGGCCTGATTTCCCCACGGGCGCACGGATTTTTGGCATCGATGGCATCGAGGACATGTACCGGACGGGCAAGGGCCGCTTCCATGTCCGTGCGGACTGCGAGGTGGAGGACGACGGTCGCGGTTCGCGTATCGTCGTGCACGCCATCCCGTATCAGGTCAAGAAAGCCGCCATGCTTGAGCAAATCGCTGACCTTGTGTCCCGTGACGTCGTCGACGGCATTCGAGACATCCGCGACGAATCCTCAAAAGAAGGGATTCGTGTGGTCATTGAAGTCAAGTCCAATGCAGACCCGCACGCGGTTCTCAATCAATTGTACGCCTCGAGCCGTTTGCAAGAATCCTACAGTTCGAACATGATGGCCATCGTTGATGGTCGACCCGTTCTCATGACCTTGCCTCGCATGCTCGACGTGCACGTCAGCCACCGTGAGCGCGTGATCGAACGACGAACGGAGCATGAACTCGAGAAGGCTCGTGCACGGGCGCACATCCTTGACGGGTTGGTGCTCGCACAACAGCGGATTGACGACGTGATCGCCGCGGGCCGAGCGAGCGCCAGCCGCGAACACTTCGAAGAGGTGCTCCGAGGCGAGGCCACCATTGCAGGCATTGCGCCCTTCAATTTCTCCGACGTGCAGGCGAAGTCCATCGCTGAGCGCCGTCTCTACCAGTTGAGCCAGTTGGACGTGAGCAAGATTGAGGCCGAGCACGCAGAAGTGCAAGCAACGATTGCGGACCTCGAAGACGTCTTGGCGCGCAGGGAGCGTCGATTGAACATCCTGCTCACAGAGCTGGATGAGGTGGTGGAGCGCCACGGCGACGACCGACGAACGGAGATCGACCCGGCACCGCTGTCGATGGACCGAGAGGACCTCATCGAAGAGCAGGCCATCGTCATCACGCTGTCCGAAGACGATTACATCCGGCACCTCCCTGTGGAGTCGTTCAAGCTCCAAAACCGAGGCGGGAAGGGGCTGAAGGGCGTCGCGACCAAGGACGAGGACACCCCTCAGATGGTCGTGACGTGCTTCAGCAAGGACCGCTTGCTCATCTTCACCAACACAGGTCGCGTGTACGGGCTCAAGGCATGGGAGACCCCTCGAGGTTCACGTCATGCCCGCGGAACCCACATCCGGAACCTGCTGGAACGCATGCAGGACGATGAATCGATCATCGCCATCCTGCCGATTTCCAAGGAACGCACCGACGACCCAGGCGAAGACGAACTCATCTTCGCGACAAGGGAAGGTCATGCAAAGCGCAGCCAGTTGAAAGAATATGTTCGCATCAACCGGAACGGGAAGTTGGCACTCAAATTCGCCTCGAAGACGGACACCCTCGTGGCCGTCCGGACCAAAACGGACATCGACCAACACGTGGTTTTGGTGACGGCTCAAGGGATGGCCGTTCGGTTCCATCCTGCCGCCGTGAAAACCCGGGTCGACAAAGACACCGGCGAAACCGTTTCCTCGGACATGATGCGCATTCAAGGACGCATCAGCCAAGGTGTTCGCGGCATCCAACTCGACGGTGACGACCACGTGGTGGGCCTCGTGGTCAGCAAAGACCCTGAGACGAGCCTCCTCACGATCACGGGCAACGGCATGGCCAAGCGAAGCCGCCTTGGCTCCGGCACGATGGACGAACTGGTGGACGAAGAGACCGGGACCCCCATCCTCGGGGACGATGGACAACCTGTGGTCGAGCGTGACGGCTACCGCTTGGCCGGGCGAGGGACGAAGGGCGTTCGCACGATGTCCCTCGACGAGGGGGACGCCATCGTGGCGGTGCGTCAGGTCCCTGACCTTGACGACCAACTCTTCCTGCTGACCGAGAAGGGCATGATGCTTCGCCTTCCTGCCCGGCAGACGAAGGACACGAAATCACGGAGCACGAAGGGGACGCGGCTCATCGAACTGCGGAATGCGGACAAAACCGGTTTCCTCGACCGGGTCATTTTCGCGGCGCGGCTACCTGCTCATCTTGTCGATCCAATCGACGAAGAAGAGTGAGGTGGACGAGCCGTAGGCGCCTGCGACGGCTTCTTAGGTCTCGACACGGTGGCCAAATCACCTCGCCGCGGTTCGTCGGCAGGCGGTGAGCACATGGAAGAGCGGGCCCTTATCCACGACTGGAACGTCGCCGGTGAAACCTTTCACAGGGATCCTGCCCGTCATCCCCACGGCATTTGGTTCGACGACGAGACCCTCCGTGATGGACTTCAGAGTCCAAGTGCCCTCAACCCAACCATCGATCAGAAGAAGGAATTGCTCGATTACATGGAGCGGCTTGGGCTTCAGAAGGTGGACCTTGGACTTCCAGGGGCGGGGCCGTTCCACATCGAGCACATCGACGCGATGCTGACGCACATCAAGGAACACGACTACGCCATCCGGCCAGGGTGTGCGGTGAGGACCGTTGTCAGCGACATTGAGCCGCTCGTCGAGCTTCAAGCGAAGCACGACATGGAGATTCAGGCCTCGGCCTTCCTCGGTACCAGCCCCATCCGTCTCTACGCGGAAGATTGGAGCATGGAACGCGTGATGCAAACGATGGAGGGTGCGGTGGGCTACGCGGTTGAACAGGACATCCCCGTCATGTTCGTGACCGAAGACACCACGAGGTCGAAACCTGAGGACATCGTCGCTGTCTACCGGCGTGCTCTGGATCTTGGTGTCCGGCGCATCTGCGTCTGCGATACGTGCGGACACGTCACGCCAGAAGGCGTTCGAAACTTGCTCGGCTTCATCGACGAGCACGTGATCAAGGATGCTGGGTTGAAGCGTTCAGAGGTCGAGGTCAATTGGCACGGCCATCAGGACCGAGGCCTCGGTGTGGCCAACAACCTGGCGGCTGTCTTCGCTGGAGCGGACGTGATTCACGGTACGGCCCTTGGACTCGGCGAACGTTCCGGCAACGCGCCGTTGGACCAGACCTTGGTCAACCTCAAGTTGATGGGTGCGATTGACAACGATTTGACCCTGCTTGGTGACTACATGGCCAAAGCGCATGCCTACACCGGCGTGCCGCTGCCCCGAAACTACCCCGTGTTTGGCAACGACGCCTTTGAGACGGGCACTGGCGTGCACGCATCGGCCGTCATCAAAGCCATGCGCAAGGGCGACCAGTGGCTCGCTGACCGTGTCTATAGCGGTGTTCCAGCAGCCGATTTCGGCCTTGAACAACGCATTCGTATTGGTCACATGGCTGGACGTTCGAACATCATCCATTGGCTTGAGCAGCGAGGCATGGAGGCCGAAGACGGCCTCGTCGCCCACCTCTTTGAGGTGGCGAAGTCGCAGCGTCGATTGATGGAGGACGAGGAAGTCGAAGCCGCCATCGCGTCTTACGCAGCCTGATCTTCGCGCTTCGCTCGGCCCACACCGTCCGCTTCGTCCTTCTCTTCTTGTTCCAGGTCGAAGATTGCGTCCACCCATTCCGCGTCTTCCGACGAGGAGTGTTCGACGGTCACCTCCTCCACGTCTTGTTCTTCACGCCACAATGGGTCGCCTTGGGCGGCGTTCAGTCGCAGGCTTCCGTCTTCATCGACGTGCCGAAGCACAAGGTCGACGTGTTTTGCAAGGGGAAGGAAATGCCCAACGGGCATGCCCGCCGTCACGAACGGGTTGGTTGCGATGGAGATCATCAGCCCGTCTTCGGGCGCGACAATGTCGACGGAGAGGCCGGGCGCGGCAGGATCTGCAATCGTCGCGACAACGTCACCTTCCTTCATCACCGCACCTTCCCGCACGAACACATCCAGCAACCCTCCCTCACTGGCTCGAAGCCACCGCGACCCGGACGCGAGGAGCCTGAACGCGGGCCGCGTTGGCCGGCCAGGCACCATTTTGAGCGAGCGAAGCGCGTTCAAGGCCCCGTTGACGGCGACCATGACGGAGCGGTTGTCGAGCGTGTCGGCCGCGCCCCCTTCGAAGGTGATGCACGGAATGCCTTCGTCGTTGGCAATCCTTCGAAGGCTGCCGGAGGGGGGTTTGGAATCAAGAACGATTTCTGCACCGAAGGCCTTCGCAAGCAGGTAGGAGGCTGGATGGGCGAGGTCCACACGGAGTTGGGGCATGTTCGATCGTCCCTTGGCTGCTGTGTGGAAATCAATGATGGCATCCGTGTCCTCAAGCAGGTTCGTCCACAGTTGATGGGCCACGCGGCGCGTGGTGTTCGATAACGGCGATCCCGGGAAGGCGCGGTTCAGGTCACGTCCGTCTGGCAAGTATCGGGATTTCTCCCGAAATCCGGGGAGGTTGACCACAGGGACGATACGAACGGTGCCCGCGAGCCTCTTCGGGTCGAGCGGCGCCCCAGGCTCTGTGAAGCGTGTCGAGAGCAGGTGGGTGCAGGCGCTGGGCCCCGTGAGTTCATCGCCATGGATGGCTCCAAGGATGTTGATCGTCGGTCCGGGTCGAGCACCGTGGAGGACGGTCACGGGAATCGGCCACGTGTCCCCCATGCTGACGGGAAGCAGCGGCATGTGGACCGTGCGCATCGTCCCCGTCTGGATGCGTTTTCGCATGAAGCGGATGTCGTCCCATTCCGCGGACCTGTCCCACTCTGGATGATCTTCCGGCTCGTGTGCCGCCATGGCTTCCTCGATGGCGCGGCGCCGCCGCTTTGGCAACTCATGGGCGGTCCGGACGACCCTCCGGGGTGGCTTCTGGTCGCCCACGTCAACCCATACGGTGCGCGCCTCATCAACTGTCGTGTGCGCACACCTGAAAGGCCGCGCCGCCATGCTAAGGCATGGTTGAGACACCCGGTGTGCAGCGGCTCCACGCGCCGACCTCGATTTGCTTTGGTTGTGGGCCTGCAAACGAACACGGTCTTCGCATCGACTCCCATCGTGAGGACGACGGACTTGTGGCCCGTTTTCAACCAGAAGCGCACCACCAAGCCTTTCCTGGCATGGTCAACGGAGGCATCATCGGGACCTTGCTCGATTGCCACGGGAACTGGGCTGCGGCCATCGCGATGATGGACCGGGACGGAACGGAGCAGCCGCCGTGCACCGTCACCGCGTCCTACGATGTTCGCTTGACCCGGCCAACCCCTGCCGGCACCGAGCTCGTCGTTCGCGCCCATACGACAAAACTCGACGGTCGGAAAGCATGGGTCTCCATGTCCCTTGAAGCGAAGGGCGAGGTGTGCGCCACCGGGGAAGGATTGTTCGTGGCGGTCAAGGAAGGGCACCCTGCGTTTCACCGCTGGTCGTGACAGGGAGGCGTACACCTGCAACCAAGCGAAGCGCAACGCTCCGTCCTCAACGGGTTGAAGGCGCACGTCCTCGGCGTGATGTCGACGATGCCTGAGTGGAAAGCAATCGACCTTGGAGCGCTTGAACGTGTCCCGCTCGGCGTGCTGCGCTCCGGCACGCTGCGGAGGCACGGTGTGACGCGCTGGCAGGCCGGAACAACCCGTGACAACGTGTCAACGGCATCGGTGTCCGTCATCGACCTCCACGCCCGTTTGCTTGAGGCCCGATGGCAGGCCTACGCTGCGCACGTGCTGCACCACGAGTACATCCATGCCGCCGGCCACCGACCTCACGATGCAGCGTTTCGACGCTGGGAGGCTGCGTGGCCACATCCTGGCAGCGCTGACGCCTCCGCCTTTGCGGACTGCCTTCACGAAGAGCGTGTTCGTTGGTGGTGGACCTGCCAAGCCTGCGATCGCCGGCATGGCAGGCTTCGGCGAGGCAACGGTCGTTACGCGTGCAGGCGGTGCGGGAGCGTTCTTGTTGACCGTCCAGCGGAGGTTGAGGGACGATGAACGCCAAGGTGGTCGTGCTCGCGCTGCTGCCCCTCCTTGCCTTGGTCCCTCCTGGACAGGCCGCGCTGACCGAAGAGGCGGGTGTGCAGCATCTGTCGTGCGTGGCCGATGGCGACTGCCGCTTGACGTCGTACCCCATCGGCGAGGAGTCCGTTGGGGGACAGGTGCAGGGCACGCCGGTCTCCCCGGTTGAGGTCGTTCTGGAGTTCGACCTCGACCCTGCCCAAGACCTCCTTGTGCTGCTTCCCTCGGTGCTTGAGCGCGTCGAAGTGGACTTTCGGCTCGACGATGACCCAACGAGGCTGACCTGGCCGGCCTTGGACCTCCGGTTGGTGCACGGTGAAGGCGTGACGCAGTGGTCCATCGAGCCTTCCACAGATGGAGCTGGGGTGGCCTACGTCGCCGACGATGTCGCGCTGAACCTCGACGGACGGCGTGTGTTGTGGCCCGGCGATGACGTTCGGCTTCTCCTCGGCTTCACGCTCGATCGGCCCGCAACGTGGAGCCTCCATCTTCGAGGGGCGTCCAGCCTTGAAATGGACATCGCTTGGTCCGCCGATCCCGAAGCGGCCGACGTCGATGAACCGAGTTCGCGGGTGAACCCCGTCGAGACAGAATTTGAGATGGCGCACGATGGAGCCTTGGTGGGGGCCGATGTGGATTGTTTCACCTTCGAGGTGGAAGCCCACGAGGTGCTTCGGGTGCTGATGGAATGGGACCTCGTCCCCATCGAACTTCAGCAGCAATCTGCGCGACCGCAGCTGACGTTGGCCGACGGTCGAGACGCACCGACGCCCGAGATGCAGATCGTTCAGGACGAAGACAGGGCTTCCGTGCGGTACGTGTGGAGGGCCCTGAGGGAAGGCACGACGACGCTCTGCCTCGAAGGGCAGGAGGACCGGTTTCAGGCCTACGTATGGGCGGGTATCCTGTCCTACGAAGGGATTGGACCGGTCGACCCGGGCGGCTTCACCGGCGAGGGGGCCTATCCTGCAGGCGGTGGTCAAGCACCCGCTGCTGGTCCTTCCGAACGCCTCCCGGACCCTTCCTCGGGCATGGCAGCCCTCGGAGGTGTGGCGCTCATGCTCGTCGGGCTGCTCGACTTCACGCGCCGAACAACCTCGGTGCTGCTTCGTTTCGGGCTGACCGTGCCGGGGCTTCTGTTGGTGCTCACGGCCGGGGTCGTGCACCCGTTGGTGGCGGCCTCGAGTTCTGTGCAGCAACCCGGGGAACTCGCCTTGGACGACATGATCGATGAACGGCTTGCTCAACTGTGGGACGTGGCCGCTCCAGGAATTCCTGAAAGCACGATGGTGATGCACGCAGGGGCGACCTTTGGACGGCTGGATGGCGAAGTGCTGCGGTTGCGGTTGGACGTCACCGACGCTGTGCCATTGGAAGACGGGCGGTTCCAACTTCAGGTCGAAGGCATCGACGCCATCCGGTTGGACGAGGCCATCTTTGGCCATGTGGCGCGCGTCGGTGGTGCGAGCCCGGAGCACGTGCAGCGCTTCGTGCTCCTTGCCGGTCGCTCGATTCTGCTCGACCTCCTCATGTTGGAAGCCTTGCTGGTGGTCGATGAGGTGCCCCCCAACAACGTGGTTCACCTCAACTTCGCCATGACCGACACCTCGCCCACTGGTTCGGTCACGGCACCGGCATGGGGGACACGACCCAGCGACATCGAAGCGACCACGTGGTCGGGCCTGCAAAACGCGTTGCTGCCTCAACGCATCGCGGTCTCCCTTTGCGATTGTGACCTGGACCTGCTCGACGTTCGCTCCGTTCCTTCGGACGGACTGCGGGCTGCGGACCTTCCGAGCCACGAGGGCGTTCGTCCCTCCGATGGCTTGCTGTCGGCGCCGGGATGGACCTTGTTGGCAGGGGTGGTCTTGGTGGCGGGTGGCTGGACGGCGGAATTCAGCCGCCGGCGTCAGGCGCGGGCGTTGGCCGTTCGGATGTTTGGAACTCAATCCGCGTCCTGAGCCGTGCTCTTGGCTTGCTCCGAGATTTCGTCCATCTCTTCGTCGGAGAGGCCAAGCGCCGATTGGAAGGACCGGAGTTCCTTCATTTCCTCTTCCGTGATGACGCCATCTTCCCAAGCCTGCTGGTAGGCGTCAAGCAGGAAGTCGCGGTAGGCTTCAGGATTGAGGAGCACGTCACGGATGAGGCCGTGGTCCGGTGAAGCGCTCGTCGTTTCGTCGAGCATCGCCACAGAACGACGAATTTCCTTCACGGCCATGTCTTTCAGCCCGTGACCGATCCACACGAATCCCGCTGCAGCGACGGTGGCGGCAAACCACTGCATGGTTTCCGGGTTGACCAAGTCACCCGGGCTGAACATGTGGAACAGGCCAAGCAGCACCATGGCTGCACCAGACATCACCTCAACCCAATCGTTGATGTCCGGCTCGTCGTCGAAGATGGCGAGGCGCTCGTCAACGGCATCCATGTCGGCTGCGGCCATGAACTGCACCGGTGGGGCTGAGGTTTGAGGATGTCGCCGTGCGAGGCACAGTCCTTTTGTCCCCTCGACCGTCCATGCTGGACATGGCTGTCGATGCCGCACGAATCGACGGCTTGCCCCTCCCGCCCTCGGCGATTGACTTTCTCCGGGATGAATGGGGTATCGTTCGGTTGCACCCCCCACAAGCGCAAGCGATGCCTCCGCTCCTTCAGGGCCGGAACGTGCTTCTTGCCATTCCAACCGCAAGCGGAAAGTCGCTTGTGGCCTACATCGCCATGCTTCACCAACTGCTTGTGGTCTCCCCGGGGAGCCGCGCGGTGTACATCGTCCCGCTCAAGGCGCTCGCCAGTGAGAAGCACGAGGAATTGACGGCCCTCGCCAACGCCGTCGGTCTTCAAGTTGGATTGGGTGTAGGCGATGCTGCAGGTGAAGCGCAGCGGATCGACGAATGCGATATCCTCGTTTGCACCTCCGAGAAACTCGACTCCATCATGAGGACCAAGTCCGATACGATGGCCAACGTGAGCGTCATCGTCGCGGACGAATTTCATCTCCTGAACGACAGCAGCAGGGGACCAACCTTGGAAATCAACCTGACACGACTCAGGCATCTGCGGCCTTCAGCCCAGATCGTCGCCTTGTCCGCAACGGTCGGGAACGCCGAAGACCTCGCGACATGGCTTGAAGCGGACCTTGTGGTCTCGTCCTGGCGGCCGGTGGCCTTGGAGTACGCGACCCTGTACGACCTCCATCTCGAACCGAGGAAGGTGCAGTCGGGGGCCGAAGGCAGCGTCGACCTTCGTCCGCCTCGGACGCTGGACGGGCCTGTGTCACAGCCCACTTGGGCCGTGTTGCTTGACTCCCTGACGCAAGGTGGTCAAGCCCTCATCTTCGTGTCCACACGAAGGTCTGCGGTCGCAGAAGCAAAGAAGCTCGCACCACGGGTTCGGAAGCACCTTGAGAAGCACGACCCGGCACGCTTGGCTCGCTTGGAACAGGCCGCTGGAGGGCTTTCCACAGGTGAACAATCCACCCTTGGGGACCAACTTCGTGCCTGCCTTCGTGACGGCGTGGCCTTCCACCATGCAGGTT
>JALRLN010000001.1:10465-34797 GCA_023254445.1 Candidatus Poseidoniaceae archaeon
TGGCTAGAAGTTCGGATATGAGCGGGCCGACGTCATCTATCGATGATTTACCCTCTATGACGCCGCGCAAAAGCTCGGCGAGGTACGACCGCTGTCGCTCGGTGACGTAATAAATGCAGTCGCGAGGACATCGCTGCGACGCCAACCCTCGCCGCGGGCGTCAACCTGCCGGCGCGTCGCGTGTTGGTTCGGGACGTCAAGCGCTTCGAGGACGGAGGGAGCCGTCCCCTTCCGGTCATGGAGGTCAGGCAGATGCTTGGCCGGGCCGGGCGTCCTCGGTACGACGATTTTGGTGAAGCGTGGGTGCTGTGCAAGGGAACGGACGGATGGGAAGTGGCCGACGACGTGGCCGACCGTTACTTCCACGGGCCCGTCGAGGACGTGACGTCCAAACTGGCGAACGAAGCGGCGCTCCGGATGCACCTCTTGTCCGCGGTGGCTGCGGGGGGGCTTCGGCACCGTGGGTCGCTCGAGGATTTCTTCGCACGGACCTTCCTTGCGCGGCAGTGGCCACTGCCTCAATTGATGGAACGCATCGATGCCATCCTTGATTGGCTTGTCAGCGAGCGCTTTCTTCGCCGCTTGGACGCCGATCAAGAGTTCATCCCCTCCCTCCCTGCCAACGAAACTGAGTGGGAGGACGACGTTCCGGCATGGCTCAGTCCAGCCACCGGACGTGACGACCTCATCCTGGACGAGCCCTCGCCTGCACCTTCGGCTGCTCGTCGTTCTGGCGATGAACCGTCTGTCTTTGGGTTCACCCCGGCCTCCTCCATCCGATCCGCTGCGGTCACCACGGTGAACGTTCGAGACCCTGCGACGGTGTACGAGGCGACGGAGATGGGCCGGGTGGTCACGCGGTTGTACCTCGACCCTGCTTCGGCGTCGGTCTTGCGGACCGGCTTGCGCCGCGGTGTTCGGCGCCTCGTACGGGGTGACGCCCCCGTGACGTGTTTCGGCTTGCTTCACCTCGCAGCGACAACGAACGACTTCGCGCAACTCTTCCTCAAGGCCAAGGACACGGAACGGGACTCGGATCTTTGGAAGAAATACGCAACCGTGGCGGATGAGGTGCTCGCAGACCGGGAATACGAGGAACGGGATTTGAGCACGGTCAAGTCCGCGTGGTTGGTCGAATCATGGATAGAAGAGAAGTCGCTGAAGGAGATCGAGGCGTCGCTGGACGTCGCACCGGGTGACCTTCACCACCGAACCGACCTCATGGCGTGGCTGCTTGCCGGTGCCGCGGCGATTTTGACCACGGACGACGTCTTTCTCGACGATCATCTTCCCGCCCTCGACCACTTGTCCTCGTTGTTGGACGAAGCACGCCATCGCGTCCGCCATGGATGCAAATCCGACCTGCTTCGTTTGGTCAAGGTGCGTCATGTTGGCCGGCAGCGTGCACGACGGCTCGCAGAGGTGGGCATCCGAACCCCCGAGGACCTCCTCGCGATGCCCGTTGCGACACGGCGTCAGGTGGAAGGCTGGCGTGGCTGGGGTCCCGTGCTCGTGCAGCGCATGCTCGATGATGCGGTCCGTTTTGCTGCCCCTCATGCCCCGGACGTCATCCAACCCCGCTCCGATGACATGCCTTTGCCCGGGGAGCGGGAGACGAGCGTTGAAGATGGACCATGAGGGACAGGGGTCATGGGCACGCACCTCGTTCCATGGGTGGCCAACGCTGTTAGCGATCCCCGTGCCCTCGCGCTCTCTGTCGAGGATGGCCTCGTGGAAGGGGCCATTGTGCTCTTGGCGTCCGATGTCGTCGCCTCCGAACGGCAGGTCCGTGCAGCCGCGTTCGCGGCACAGCGACGCTGGGAACGTGGTACGGCGGTGGCCCGTAGCCTCGCCGCGGAATTCATGCGCTGCTTGGCGGGGTCCCATCACGTTGGGGAAGCCATCCGCGCGGTTGGGCTCACGGCGGGCGCGGAGCGCGGATGGCTCGTGGCCATCTCAGTGGCGTCGAACGAGGTCGAACAACGGATGAACGCCAATGGGCTGCAGCCGGCATCACAGCATGCGATGACGCCTGAAGGCCGGGCCCGCCTCGGCCTGCCTACCGAGGGGGACGCCGAGGTGCTGGCCCTCGGCCGGATCGCAGAATCGGATTTGCTTGCCTAAGGCGAGGGTTCAAACACCGCTGCTGGGGTTTCCCACCATGGTGCTCGACCGTCGCTCTGGAACCCACCGGTGGCTCGACGGAGCGCGCGCTGCGTCAATGTTTGACCGGTTGACAGGAATGGGAGCGACGTACGTTGAAGTGCGGGCGATGTCGTGCGATTCCACCTCCATCAGCGTCAGGGACGGTGCCATGGAATCCGCCGTTCCCGCTCAAGACGTTGGTGTCACCCTCCGTGTTCTTGCCGACGGGGCCTGGGGGACACACTCCACCACAGACATCGAGAGCGTGTATGCTCAAGGAGAAGCGACACTGAAACTCGCCCGTGCCGTTGCAGCTCGCAGGTCATCGTCCACGGACGGGGTCAGCCTGGCTGAGGTGCCCATCGTTCAGGACGAAGTCCATTGGACCCCGCGTGGGGACGTTCGTAACCTCGACCTCGAAGACCGCCTCGACGCGATGGCTGCGGTCGAGCAGGAAGCGAGTGGGCACGACCGAATTGCTTCCGTCGCAACGGGATGGGTCGATGAGCACCTGCAAACCGAGGTGCTCACAAGCGAAGGAATGGATCGGCTGTGGACCCTGCAACGGGCCCTCTTGCATTGCACCGTGACGGCCCGCGAGGGCGACCGTGTGGCCTCCTATAGAACAAGGCACGGCGGTGAAGGAGGGGCCGACCACATCCTCCAAGCCGACCTTGGAGCGCTCGGACGTGAGGGGCAGGCAGCAGCCCTTCGCCAGTTGGGGGCTGAGGCTGCGCCCTCGGGTCGATTCACCCTCGTGGCAGACCCGGACTTGACGGGGGTGTACGTGCACGAAGCGTTGGGTCACCCGTGCGAAGCCGACCTTGTTGCAGCAGGAGACTCCTGCCTTGATGGACGCCTCGGACAGAACATTGGGTCGGACATCGTCACTGTGATCGACGACCCCACCATTCGTGGGGGATACGGGGCGTATCCTGTCGACGACGAAGGGGTCGACGCACGAGAGAAAATGCTCGTTCGTGAGGGCGTGCTGACGGAATACCTCAACCACCGTGAAACGGCGGCCAAGTTTGGCCTTGAGCCAAACGCGGGTGCTCGTGCGCAGGACGGTTTGCACCACCCGCTCGTTCGTATGTCCAACACGATCATCCAGGGCGGCACGCACAGGGACCTCGATGCCCTTCTCGAGGACGTCGAACATGGCGTGCTCGCCTGCGGTACACGGGGTGGGCAGGTTGACACGGGACGTGGCTCGTTCCAATTCGCGGCCCAAGAGGCATGGCTGATTGAGGGCGGTGAATTGGTTCGCCCGCTGCGTGACGTCAGCGTGTCTGGGCTGACCTTGGAGATCCTGAACAACGTGGATGGTCTTGCAAAAGACGGCGGACTTGCTTCACCGGGCTTTTGCGGCAAAGGCCAAACCGTGCCGGTCGGGGACGGTGGGCCCTACATGCGCATCCGCAGCGCGCTGGTTGGGTGAGGCCATGCTTGTTGATGGCGCGGTGGAGCGGGTGGAAGAGGCCTGCAGGGCCATTGGAGCAGCCTGCACGCGAGCAGGTGTGGCGCAGTGGGACGTTCTTGGGTCCCAAACATACGGCACCGAGGTTGACATCGAAGCCGGGAGGATTTCCCTCGTCGGCGGGGGTGGTGAGGGCGGCTTTGGCCTTCGCCTCGTGCAAGATGGCCGCTTCGCCTTCGCACGCGTCGTTGATGCCTCGGGTGCTGAACGCGCGGTTCAGGAGGCGATGTCCATTCTCCGCCGGTCCCCCTCTGTGGACGGCTTTGAGTTGCCTGCGGCGACGCAGGTCTCCTCCACGCCCTCGTCCTTCGATCGAAGGGTGGACGACCTCACCGCTGACGACCTGATGCAGCGGGCCGATGCCGTGCTTGCACACGTGGCCTCAGAGCACCCCGACGCGGTGGTGACCGGCGGCGGCATCAGCGCCTCTTCCTCCGCCACGGCGTTCCTGTCCAGCGAAGGCATCGAACGTTCCGCTGCCTCAACCTCGATGGGGCTTGGTGTTCAGGTCACGATCGACCACGACGACCAATTGACGAGCGGCTGGGAGGGCACCTCAGACGATGGGCTCCTTCCTCACGTTCCAGATTGCGTTGACCTTGCGCTCCGGTGGGCCACATGCACGCGCAATCCAATCGAGGTGACCAACGCCCGTTCCGGACGTCAGGACGTGATCCTCTCGGACGGTGCCTTCGGCTCTTTGTTCGGCATGATTGTTCCTCGCGCGATCAACGGCCCACGCCTCGCGCGAAACGAATCCCTCTGGTCCGGTCGTTTGGGTGAACGGGTCATGGCGGACCACCTCTCGATCGTGGACGATGGCCGGCTGGCTGGGGGAGCCACCACGGCGTCCATTGACGGGGACGGGGTCCCGACCTCGACCAGAACCATCGTTGATGGAGGCCGCTTTGTTGCTGCGAATTGGTCCGTTCGTGGTGCGGCCAAGGCCGTTGCCGACGGCCAAATCGAACATGCCGAAAGCACCGGCTCTGCTTCGCGCTCCGTCGGAAGCCCTCCAAGCACGTCCACACGGGACCTCGTGCTCACCTCGACCGCAGCACGTCCGAGCCCAGAGGCCTTGGTTCAGCAGGTCGAGGACGGATGGCTCGTCCACGATGTGATGGGTGCGCACACAGCGAACCCCACGACGGGCGATTTCTCGGTCACCACGTCCAGCGTACTTCGCATCGTCGACGGGGAAATCGTTGGCGCGGTGCGTCAGGCCGGGCTGACTGGAAACTTGGCCGAGGCCTTGGGGGGCGACGTGGTGTTGGCGGCCGCTCCGGGAAGGGACGGGCGGCCAGGCGGCTCACTGCATCTGGCTGACGTGTTGTTCCGCGGGAGCCTTGGTGTGAACCCCGCGTGAGCGATGGACCACGCAGGGATGCCTTGAGGCCCGCACCCACCACGCCTCGGAGGCGTTTGGGAGGGTTCAAAGGCCCTCGACTTGACTCGGCAAGTCCGAGGAGGTGAAGGAAGTGTCCAGTCTCAACCAAACCGCACGTGCATCCACCGCCAGTCCACCATGCTGGCCCACGAAGGCAACAACGCAGGTGGAGGGCCTCGCATGAGCAGCCATCCTTACGGCGACCATGTCGCGTTGGTGCTCGACGCGTGCCCTGAAGCGAGCGAAGCGGACGTTGTTGCCGCGTTTCGGCAGTACGAAGAGGAATTCCTCATCCCTCCTCAGGACTCCATCCACTCCATCATCCGAACGTTGCAGGTCAACGTGTCGCCGTCGTCGGGTGCTCCTGCAGGTCGCGCCTCCGCTGGAAAGGCTCCACGCCCGATGAAATCCGTGGAACGCTTCGACCAGTTGAGCGGCGACGACCAAAACGTGGAGATCACCGTTCGGATCGTCTCGCACAACGTCAGGGATCAAACCGTGCGTGGTGAACAACGCACCATTGCGTTCGGTCTTCTGGAAGACCTCCCGTACGACTCCGCTTCCCCCTCCACCCGATGGGAATACAAAGACTGGGCTCCAAAGCAGGAACTTCGTTCAGGCAGCATCGTGAGGCTTGAAGGGGCCTCCGTCAACGAATACCAAGGTCGACGCTCGCTGAACGTCAACCAATCCACCCGCGTTGTGGTGCTTGAGGAGGGCTCAGCCCCTGTGGTGGCTCCTGGTGAGCCTGTATCCATTGCTGACCTGCCTGAAGACGGCACGGTCTGTGTCGTGGCTCGTGTCCTTGCTGTCCGACCCGATGTCATTCACCGGCGTGATGGTTCGGGAACCATCGACGTGGTTCGTGGGCGACTCGCCGACGGGACAGGGTCTGTCGGGTTCCTCTCGTGGGACCCCGTCGAACTTGAGGTCGGACAGCTCGTGAAGGTCGATGGGGCCACGGTGCGAAGTTTCCGAGACACGCCTGAGTTGAACTTCGGTCGAACAACCACCATTGAAGCCTACCACGATGCATCGTTTGCTTCCGTCGACGACCTTGAAGCCGCAAGTGAACTGAGCATTGCGGGACTGCGGGACGGCGCTCGCGACGTCACCTGCGTCGTGGAGGTGCATGAATGGCAGAAGCGCACGTTCACGCGAGAGGGTCAGGAACGGCACCTCTGGTCTGGTCGGGTGGCTGATCCCAGCGGGCAGTGCAGGATGAGTGCCTGGTCCGAACTCCCGTTCACGGCCGAGGACCTGCCGGTGGCGGTGCGCTTGAGCGGCGTTCGCGTGCGTGCATGGCAAGGTGTCCCGGACATCACCGTGGACGAAGCGAAGCAGGTCGAGGTGCTGAAGGCCACCCCCTGGGATGAAACCATCGACCTCGAGAACCACGCAGTGGAGGTTGACCTCGATGAACTCGCCAACGGAAGCGGGCGGGTCGGTGTCGCGACAGAAGGGTACGTGGTGAGCGTGCGCGACGACTCCGGTCTGATTTACCGTTGCGGAGAATGCCGTCGCGTCTTGCGCGATGGGTCCTGCACCGATCACGGCGCTCAAGCGGGGAACGAGGACGTTCGCCTGCGCCTTGTGGTGCAGGGCGATGCCGAATCGTTGTCCGTGTTCGTCGGGAAGGACGCGGCATTGGCGGCCCTTGGACTCGACATGGATCGACTTCGCGCAGTCATTGAGGACACGGGGGCGGGCGCGTGGGTGCAATCGCTCCGGTCGCGTTGGCTTGGGGGTCGGGTCAGGATCAGCGGGAGGCTGTTGGTGGACGACCGCAGTTCCATGTTCATGGCCGATGGCTTCGAGTCGATCGAGGAGGACGGTAGCCTGATCGCCACCGAAGCACGGGCGGCATGGGGGGTGGCATGATGGAGGCATCTCGTAACATCAAGCGGCAGCCTGCATGGCACATCTTCGCTTCAGAATTTGGCGAGGCGACCCTCAACGAGCGAGGCTCGGGTGAATACGACCCCTCGTTCGTGATCACCCGGCTTGGCGCGAAAATCAACCGCGTCATCGTGGCCGGCTTGCTGGAGCGTGTCGAACCACGCGAGTCGGCCAACGGTCAGGTCATGCACATGGGGCAGCTCCGGGACCCGTCAGGCCTGTTTTACTTCAGCGCAGGAGATTTCGATCCTGAGAGCGCCCGAGAGGCCATCGTGGACCTCACAAGGTCGCTGGAAGAAGGCGAAACCATGCACGTGATGATGGTCGCGAAGGCCCGTTGGTACCAGACCGATGAGGGCGCCGTGTACACCAGCCTTCGGCCTGAAGAAGTGGTTCGCATTGACCCGCCCCGCTACGCAGCATGGCTGGCGCGAACCGCGGCCGCCACGCTGGAGCGTCTGGATGCCCACGAGAAGGGCATGCCTTCGGCCGCTGAAGGTCCGGCGGCGATGCGCCAAGCAGGGGTGCCTGCTCCGTTGGCCGAAGGCCTCGCGCACGCCCTCGCGCATTACGAGGGTGCCTCTGTTGAGCACTACAAGCTGCACGTTCTGCAGGCCCTCGACATCGCAGAAGGCAAGATGGCGTCCGTTCGAACCGAACCTGCCGCGTTGCCGCTGACCGGGGACGAGCCCTCAGGTGGGGCCGAGGATGCGGCAGGAACATCGGGCGAGGCCGACGCGGGGGCGACGATGACGGCGTTGATTCAAACCCTCGATCAGGGTAGTGGTGTGGACTACGAGACCCTGGTGAAGAACATGGGGGCCAAAGGCTTCGACGCTGGCGTCGCCGACACGGCACTCGACGGGCTGCTCGATGAAGGCAGCGTCTTCGAAGTCTCCTTCGGCTGGTATCGGCTGGTTGAATGAGCCCATCACATTGAAGGTCCGCAGGGCCCTGTGCGGGTTGTGGCAGGAACCGACTTCTTCATACGACCTGCGTCGGCAACGACGAGTGCAGATTGGTTGCGGTTCCCAAACGCCGACATCTCCGTTCGCGTTGTCCGTCGATTGACCCGCACCGTCGTGCGTGGTGGTGAAGGCGACGACCTTCACGACGAAGGCTCCGAGAGCGCTGTGTACACGGTCCGCGGTGTCATGGACCGTGACCGCTACAAGGACGTCATGGCCATGTTCCGTGGAGGCCAGCCTTTCATCCACGACCCCTTCGAGGAGCGGGACGTCAAGGTGATGTTTGCTTCGATGAAGTACGACGGCACGTCAGAGGAATTCACCTTCGAACTGATCGAGGACAAGGACTGAGGGAGGGAGACGTCATGCGGCGCATCGAAGAGAGTCGAGAGATCCTCTACGTCATCCGTGCGATGGACGTGATGATGTCCTCTGGGGTGGGCCTTGAAGCAGCCATGCACACCATTGGCCGCGGTGGGTACGGCGTGATTTCGGAAGATTTTGCCGGGGTCCTCAAGCGACTTCAATCCGGGAAGTCGCCTGGCCTCGACAAGGAAATCAAGAAACTCATGACCACGAGCGAGACCGACGGCTACCGCAAATTGCTCAACACCCTCCACACCAACCTTACGCAAAACACGGACGTCATCGAAACCCTTCGTAAACTCGGCTCCCGGATGGAGGAAGAGCGCTCGGAAGCCGTGAAGGAATACATCGAGGGCCTTGGGGGACTTCCTGAAACCATGCTCTCCGTGGGCATGTTGTCGCCCATCCTCATCGCGGTCTTGGCCCTCGCCCCTCAGATCGTTCCGAAAGACCTCCAGGGCATGCTCGGACTCTCGGGCTTGATCCCCATCCTTCCAGTGATCACGGTCGGCGGTCTCGGCGCCACGGTGCTGCTGATGGCGTTCATCGGGCGGAAAGCCCACACCACCGATCCGGGCTTGTGAGGTGAGACCATGTTCTGGAGGCTCATTGAATCCTTCAACGACAACCTGCCCTTGCTGCTTCTTGCGGGCATCGGTCTTGCCTTTGCAGCCGGAGGCGTGCCTCCGATGATCGAACGCCGGCGCCGGCGAGCCGTGGAAAGTGTGCTCCCCGGTTTCCTTGAATCCCTCAGCGACGGCGTTGGAGCAGGGCTCGGCCTGCAAGAGGTCATGATGGACCAATCTTCGAACGTTCAGGGCCCCTTCGGTGCCTTGTTGAGCGAAGCCCTGTCCAAGAGCCACTCTTCGAGTTTTGATGCAGCCTTGGCCTCCTTCGCTACAAGCACCCGTTCTTCACAGGTGCAGCGTGTCGTGCAACTCATCCAGACTGCTGTCGAACAGAACGCCCCGCTCCAGGCCGTGCTGTACGACCTCGCGAACGACTACCAGCGCCTGAACGACCTCATCGACAAGCGAGAAAAGGACCTCTCCGGGCTTGTGATGACCATCGTCCTGTTTGTGTGCCTCGGCCTTCCCGGCCTCATCGCCGTGTTGATTGGGCTCTTCGCACCCCCGTCAAAAGGATACCAAATCGACAGCATCGCCACGACCTTCTCGATCTTCTTCGGCGCTGCGAGTGCCGTTGCGGTCGCCATTTGCGGCCGGATGCTGGGCCGGATGGACGCCATGCTGTGGTGGCTTCCGTTCTGGAGCACGCTTTCCATGGGTCTGTTTTACGGAGCCCTGTTGATGATTGGAGGCTGAGACATGTCGAACATCCTTGCACAGTACGGGCGCGTGACAATCTACGAGGAAGACAACCACCCCTCGCCAATTTACCACGTCGAGGGGCCCATCGAGGCCAATCCGTACGGGGACCTCGCTGCCTTGCTCGAGGACGACGGGCTTGAGGAAGTGATGTACAACGGGGGGACGCAGTGCGTCAAGGTCGCGCACAGGGACCACGGCATGTGCCGCACCAACATCTGGATTGCCGATGCCGACGGTCAGCAAATCGCAGCCAACATCGCAGCGTTCACCAACGTCCCTCTCGGCGATGGACCTGGCATGGTGCCCATCTTCGACGGCCGCCTTCCCGATGGCTCCCGTGTGAATGGCACGATTCCTCCTGTCTCGCCAGATGGACCGACCTTGACGATCCGTAAATTCAAGGAGGATCCATTGACGATGATCGACCTCATCAACTTCGGCACGGTCAACTTGAGGTTGGCGGCCATGATGTGGGTGTGGATTGAGGGCCTCGATAGCCGTCCCGCAAACTTCGTGATCGCAGGCGGCACCGGGTCCGGGAAAACCACGACCCTGAACTGCCTTGGCATGTACATTCCATGGCACCGACGCCTGCTCACCGTCGAGGATACGGCTGAACTTCAGGTGTACCACGACCACTGGCTGCGCATGGAAACGCGCCGTGAACGACCTGATGGTACCCCGGAAGTTGACATGAACGATTGCCTCAAGTCCAGCCTGAGGATGCGGCCTGACCGCATCATTGTGGGTGAAGTCCGAAGTTCAGAGGCGGCAACGCTGCTGACCGCGATGAACACCGGCCACGATGGCTCCTTCGGGAGCCTGCACGCAAACACGGCGCAGGAAACCGTGACGCGCTTGATCAACCCACCCATGAGCGTTCCACCGATCATGCTGACCGGGCTTGACCTGATCATCATTCAGGCCCGACTTCACGTTCATGGCAGGACGGCGAGGAAGATCGTCGAAGTGGCCGAGGTGGCGGGAATGGAAGGGGACAAACCCCGCCTCAACGCGATCTGGAAGTACAACGCCAACACCGATGAAATCGAAGAGACCGGCATCCCATCACAGTTTAGGGAGCGCATTTGCAACGCCGCGGGCATCACGCCAGAGGTGTTCGAGCAGCACGTCCGGCAACGGGAGGCCATCTTGGCCGACCTTCAACAGCGCGACATTCGCGACATCCAGACGGTCACCTCGATCATCCAGAACTTCTACGCGACCCGATGAGCGGTTTCAGCGTTCTTCGAGCATCCGAGAAAGGACCGCATCGGCCCGGTCCACCATGGCCTTGGCGCCGTCCACGCGTCGATCTCGACCGTCGCGCGCAGCGGGGGGCGTTGGCGCGTCCTCGAGGTCTTCATCGTGCCCAACCGGCACGCGGAAGGCAGCGGCGAGGCTTTGCAGCTCGTGAACAAGGTCGTCGATTTGGTCGTCCGACACCCGGAGGCCAGGGGCAAGCCGTGGGATTTCCGAGAGCGAAATGAGCCCCATCTCTGCTGCAAGCACCCCTGCACAAGCCATCACGCGAGGCCGAAGGTTGGCTGTGTTGACCTCAAGCCCTCGTCGCTCAAGGTAGGTCATGATCAGGGCTTCATGACCGGGCTCGATGCGCCCGGTCGAATCGTCCAGTACAGCAGCGACGAGGTCTTCGAAGGCAGGAAGGCCCCGTTCCAAGCGCTCCAACGTCCGTCGCTCGGTCACGTCAAGGTGGACGCTTCCGTGGAAGAGCACGCGCAGGGCGCTTTGGCGTCGTGAGGCGACAGGGTCCATCGAGGCACGTTCGGCGAGCAGTTCCACATGCAAGTCGTAGAGGGCGTGAACACGTCCAGACACCGCGGGTTCAGCGAGGTCCAGGCCAAGGTTGGTGGCTGCGGCGAGGTAGGCTGAGCGAGCCTCTGGGCTGTCGCCCTCCATGGTCGCGGCGTCCACGGCTTCGAGCAGCATCGGACGATGGTGTTCGAAGGCCCTTACGGCTTCCCGGCCACGCCACGTGGAGGGCCGGTCACGCTGGGCGAGTTCCTCGTCGGCGCGTCGACGGTCAACGTCGTGAAGTTGTACAAGGATGGCTTGGCGAATGTGTTGCTTGGTGGTATCGAACCCTTGTTGAACGAGGTGATCGAGGAATGCGTCCACGTCCGCGTTGTCGTGGATGCTGCCAATGCTGAGGTAATGCCTGCAGGACGCCTCAACCTCCGCGGTGCGCCGCTCGAGGTCGTCGAGGTCCGCCCGCTCGTCAAGGGTCAAGGCGGTGGGTTCCTCAGGCATCGGCTCAGGGGCGAGTTCCTCGAGGGCAGCAGGGCTGACGGCGAACTCCCTCAAGGCGTCGTCCAATTCAGCGGCCACGTCGCCTCGCGTGACGTCGACGCCTTGCGATTGGAGCGTCATTCGAAGTTCAGTTTCTTCGCCGTCGGTCCACCCGTCCGGGTGCGCGTCCGCGAAAGCCTCCACAGCCCGTCCAACGTCGCTGGTGGTCGACGCTGCGGGCTCGTCGATGTCCTCGACGTCCTCTGTTGCCGTTTCGAAGGGGTCCGTCACGTCCACCTGGTCGTCCTCGGGCTGGTTGTGCTGTTCTGACGCCTCCGGTAGAACCGGTGCACCTTCGGGCTGCGGTACCGTGATGCCTGTCGCGCCTCCCTCCCTTCGGAGGGCCCGCTTGATTGGCCCCCATGCTCCGCGCTGCATTTCGAGAACCCCCGCTATGCGAGACTGGAGAAGTTGCTTGGAGCCGGACACCTGCAGGTCGAGCGCCCGTGCCAAGGTTTGGAGGTCGTCCTTGGTCGCTTCTTCCAGCGCTTCCACCGAGAGTCCCTTCGCGTCGTGGTTCAAGTGAAGGTACAGGCGCTGACGGCGTGCTCGGATGGAGCCAGTTTTCTTGATCCCAAACACTTCGAGGAGGTCCCCTAATTCCACGTTTTTGAGGTTTGCAAGGCCCTCATCGCTCAGGTCCCAAGCCCCGAGCACCAAGTCTCGAATGAGGCGGGCGCGAAGCAAATCCACGCCGCCCGTTCGTGGCAAGTCATACGCCGCTGCAATCGACCGCAGGTCGTCGAGCTTCGCCCGATAGAGTTCCTCAAGCATGGCCGCGGCGTCCACCATTGCTTCAACCCATTCCAATTCCACGCCTGTGGGTATATGGGGATTCGCACCAAACACGGCCATTCCACGGCCGACTGGCGACCTTCATTCGTCGTCCAAACGCATCATGGACGGGTGGGCTGCGGCGTACGCTTCCTCGTATTCTCCCATGTAATGCACCCCTCGGCCCAACTCCTCATGGTCTGTGGTCATGGCCTCAAGAAGTTCGGACCATTCCTCCAGAGCACGTACCATGCCGGAATGTGCTTCCGATTCCGGGAACACACGTTCGCTGGCCGCTGCACCTCGTCCATCGACGCCGAGGGTTTCGATGATGATCTCCAAGCGGTGGCCCTTCGTCTTGAGGCTGGCTTCAGGGTCAAGCAACGATTCGATGGCGTGTTCATCCTGAACCTTCGCTGCTTCCTGCAGGAGGGTTCCGACACGTCGCCGTTCAACGTGGACCCCGGTGATCGATTGCAGGTGTTCGGGGATGGCCTCAAGGATGGCGCGTTCCAACCGGTGGGCGAGCAAGGCTCCAACATCGCTGATGGGGCGCAAGGGCGCTGCTGGGAAACCGGACCGTGCGACGAGCAGGGTGAAACCTCCCAAAGGAGGCGGCACGAAGCGATGTCGGGTGGGGTCCTCACGGTTGAGTCCCAACGTGTGCCGCCGCGGCGGTCGTCCCTCCAGGCACCGATGCATGGATCGAGGAATCACGTATCCATGCAGGTCGCCCTCGGTCCGTTGGTCCTCCCAACGGGACATGCGCTCGGCCGCAGTCAGCGTGCACCACGACGGCTCCTCATCGCTCGGGTCCACGAGGATGAGGTCCGGTCGAAACCGGCGAAGTTGGCGGTGGAGCAACGGATGATCACAGCCCACACGAGCCCCGTGCTCGAGCATGTCTGGGCGGTCATCGGCCACGAGGATCCATGTGGGTTCCCGACGGCCGAGGGCGGACGCCACCGTCAAACCGGTCTTGTCCATGCTGGACCATTGCGAGGCTGAAACAGCGATGAGGTCGACGTCGCCGTCAAGCAAGAGCCGAACCGCGTCGTGCATGCTTGGCAAGGGTTTGGTGACGAAGGTCGGTTCGTTGAGCCCGCTCAACACGCCGTTCGCGTGCGTCGAAGCCATGTCGTCGTCGTCTGGAGGGAGCGCGACAAGATAGCGCGCGACCTCTTCCTCCATCGCCGACCCTCGATGACCTCGGGGCGCTCGACACCCGTTAAGAAGGCCACCCTCGTGGACGAAAGTGATGTCCACGCTGGCCACCGAGCAGGTGGAACGGCTACTCTCCTTGCGTGAGATGGTGGATGAGTGCCTCGCCTCTCACCTTGCTGCAGCACGAGAGCAGGGGGACGGCGAGGTTGTTGACCTCGCAGAGCACGTGCTGTTGTCCGGTGGGAAACGGCTCAGGCCGTTGCTGGTGCTGCTCGCCTACCAAGCTGCGGGTGGGAAGCACCCCGAGGACGTGCTCCCGCTGGCCCTTGCCTTCGAACTGATCCACACCGCGACCCTCGTGCACGACGATATGAACGACGAAGCCGACCAGCGACGCGGTCGTACGACGGTTCACCTTCTTGCAGGGTCCGCGAAGGCCATCATCACGGGCGACTGGTTGTTTGTGCAGGGCTTCGGTCTCGGCGGGAGGTACGATGAGGGTGTTGTGTCCATCATGGCTCGAAGTTGCTCGGACATCGCCGTCTCAGAGTTCCTTCAACTCGATCACATCGATGACCTGACCACCTCGCCCGAGGATTACTTGGACATCGTCCGGGGCAAAACCGCAGGTCCGTTCGCCGCCGGCTGTCAGGCAGCGGCGTTGGTCGCTGGACGGAGCGCCGAGGACGCCGAGCATTTCAGGACCTTCGGCGAGGAACTCGGTGTGGCCTTTCAACTGGTTGACGACCTGCTCGACCTTCGGGGTTCTCCCGATATGGGCAAGCCGCGTGGAGTGGACGTTGTTGAAGGGAAAATGACCCTCCCCCTCATCCACGCGCTCACCCTGTCGCATGGTGCCGAACGTGAACGGCTTGCCACGCTCCTCTCGTCCTTCAAGGAAGCCGATTGGCCCGAACTGATGGACCTGCTTCATCGCTCGTCCTCCTTGGAATACGCTGAGGTTTTGGTGGACTTGCATCTCGAGCGCGCTGGTGCTGCATTGCAACGCGTCGGTGCTGGACCAGCGGTCCCCTTGATGCTCGACATGCTCCGCGAGGTCGGGGAGCGAACGAGGTGACGCGATGCCCGACATTGAGCATCGGAGCGTCGTTGTGGTCGGGGCTGGGCCCGGAGGGACGAGCTGTGCACGACGGCTTGCTGAGGCAGGGATGGACGTCCTCGTCCTTGAACGTCGGGCCGTCGTCGGGCACCCAGCACAATGCGGTGAATGCATCCCGAATTGGGGTGAAATTGTGCACACGTTCCGTGGGCTTGAGAACCATGAGTGGCTCATCGACACCTTCGATGTGCCTGACCGCATCCGTTTGCATCGCCTGGACGCAATGCGGGTGTTCCTGCCCTCGGGTCGCTCCTACGATTTCTCCCTCGATGCGTACGCGGGACACCGCGCCCAATTTGACGGCCACCTGGCGGAGCGGGCCGTCGAGGCGGGGGCAGAACTTCGGGTTGGCGTCGCCCTTCAACGGCTTCACCAGCAGCGTCGAGCAGGGCGTGAGGTTCTGGTGACAAGCGATGGCGGACGTCTTACCTGCGATCATCTCGTTGACGCTTCAGGTGCGCTCGCTCACGTGGCGCGATTAAGGCACGGGACGGATGCTGCGTGCCGACCCTCGGACCAGGTGCCGACGGTGTACGCGCAGGTGCGTGGTGAGGTGCCACCGACCTTCGACGTCTTCCTTGGAAGCGTCGCTCCGTCTGGATACGCATGGATCATTCCCAAGGGCCCAGACACCGCCAACGTGGGCCTGGGTGTCCGTGCAGGCTACCTCGAGGGCCGCTTGAAGGACCACCTCGAACGCTTCTGTTCCACCCTTGGATTCGAGATCTTGGAGGTTGGAGGCGGGTGGATCCCCATGGGAGGCCCTGTTCGACGCATGGTCGACGGAAACGCGCTCGCGGTTGGCGACGCGGCGGGCCTGGTCATGCCTTCAAACGGAGGTGGCATCAGCCAGGCCGTGATTTCGGGCTGCTTTGCCGCCGACGCCATCCTTGACCACGTTCGAGAGGGGGCACCTCTGGAGGCCTACCAGAAGCGTGTGGAGTGGACCTTCGGTCCTGCCCTTCGGAACTCGTTGCGGTCGAAGCAACTTGGTTACGCGTTCATGCGAAACGATGTGCTGACGGAAGGCATTCTCCGGATGCTCGGCCCCATCGGAGGCATTCGCCGCGCGATGGAGTGTGGCCGGCCGCTCTGGGTCCTCTGAGGCGTTCCTTCACTCGTCGAACGCCGAGTGGTTCAAGTCCCGCGGGGCCGACCTACGGCCATGCGGAGGGTCTGCGCCGACGACGAGGCGGTGAGCCCCGTCATCGCGACCGTGCTGCTCCTCGCCATCACTGTGCTCCTCAGCAGCATGGTGTTCCTCATGTTCCAGGGGGCGTTGACCACCACCGAGAAATCACCTCCACAGGCCACGGCAAGCATCCGAGGGCTTGAGAACGGCTTCCACGTGGTACGCCTGTCGAGCTTGGATCAAGCGTTGGACCCTGCATTGACGACGTACACGCTTTCAGATCCAAACGGGACGATCATCGAAACAGGCAGGGTGATCGACAGCGACGTCTACGGCGTGGTCGGCGCCAACGTCACGTTTCACGACCGTGATGCAGGATACTCCGTGACCCAAGGCGATTACCTCGTTGTCGCCTCCGAACGGCTTGGTGCCGATGCAGGTGGGTGGCGGCTCAAAATGGTCTATTCGCAACTTCAGGACAGTGGCGTGGTGTTGTTCGATGTCCAATTGCCGGCCATCGAAGGCTGATCAACCACCGATGTACGACATCTCAACGCGACCCGAACGTTCCGCTGACCCATTCCGTTGCTCTGAGTAGGCGTCGTTTCGTCCGCTCCAGATGCTGAGAATGGCTTGACGCAAATCTTCGGTCGAGGCGCCTTCCCTGACGAGCGGCAACAACGGATGCCCGTCGTTTGAGAAGAGGCAGGTGTACAGCGCACCGTCTGCGGAAAGGCGGGCCCTGCTGCAGTCCCCACAAAAGGGAGCGGTCACCGAATCGATGCATCCGAAGGTCCACCCTTCCTTGGTGCTCCAGGTGCGCGCCACGTCGCTCGGGGACGATGGCGTGATGGCGTTCAGTGGGCCGTGCACCTCCTCAATCATGGTACGGACTGCTGCACCAGGGAGCACGGACGCCATGCTCCAATCGTTCGTGGCGCCAACGTCCATGTATTCGATGAAGCGAACCGTGATGCCTCGTGGCCCGAAGGTGCGGACCAGAGGAACGATGTCTTGCTCGTTGACGCCAGCACGCACGACGCAGTTGACCTTGACGCTCAACCCTGCGTCGAGGGCTGCCTCGATGCCCTCCATTGCCGCCTCTGGGCCGTGGTCCACATCTGCCATGGCGGCATAGACCGACGCATCCATGGCATCGAGCGAAACCGTGACCCGGTCGAGTCCGGCATCTGCCAGTGCCTTTGCTTTCCCAGAGAGCAGCACACCGTTCGTGGTGAGGGCAATATCGGCCTCCGGCACGGCGATACGAAGCATTTCCACGAGACGTTCGAGGTCACGACGCAGCAGCGGCTCCCCTCCGGTGAGACGAAGTTTGCGCACGCCAAGTGGTGCTGCAGCGACAACAACGTCCCGGATCTCCTCAAAGGTAAGCAAGCCTGATCTCGGAAGAAATTCGTGGTTCGGCCCAAAGGATTCACGTGGCATGCAGTAGGTGCACCTGAGGTTGCATCGGTCCGTCACAGAGATGCGCAGGTCCCCAAGCGACCGTCCACGAAGGTCGTGGACGGCCATGTGGGAGCGAAACGCCACCCCATCTTGAGGCTGCCTTCAGGCAGAACGAACCTTCATCCCGGCCCTGCCGGTGCTCCATGCGTGGCGCACCGATGGGCACGGCGGTGGAAAGCGCGTCCTGAGGGCGGGCCTCAAAACCTCGTGGAGGTCCTCCACGTCGATCCACTCGAAGGGACCATGGACGGGGTCTGGGCCTTGCCTCCTTCGAAAAGCCATGCCATCCGCTGGCTTATGATGGGGGCGTTGAGCGAGGGTGAACTGCGGTTGAACGGTGCGGCCGGCCTCGGCGAGGACGCCCGTTCAATGCGTCGTTGCCTGACCCAACTCGGCGTTGAGGTCGTGGACTGCGATGGGGCATGGCAGATGCGGCCTGCTGCGCCGTTCGTGCGCCCGCCGTCGCTGCTTCATGCCGGCAACTCTGGCACAGCCCTCCGCATGCTCGTGGCGCTTGCCTCCCACCTCGACGTGCCCGTGATGCTCGATGGAGACGCGTCGCTCCGGCGTCGGGGCGCCGACGACCTTGCACGAGTGCTCCGTGATCAAGGCGTGAAGGTGCGATGCGGTGACGGCCACGAGCGCCTCCCGATGGAGGTGCGCGGCCCGTGGACGGGAAGCACAGGCCGGGTGGCGGTGCTTCGCAGGGACCGTTCCAGCCAGCCGTACTCGGCACTTCTTCTGAGCAGTCCCTTGGTGCACGGCGAACATGAGGTGCGGCTCGACGGGGTGGTGCGCAGTTCCCAGCACGCAGCGCTGAGCGAGCGCGTGGCGTCGATGTGCGGCTGGCCGGGAAACTTGAGCAAGGACACGCTGTCGCTGTCGCCGTGGACGCCGAGGCCACCAACGGAGGTGACGTTGCCAGGGGATGCATCGATGGCCTCCTTCGCCATGCTCTACGTGCGCACGGTCGGCGCTCGCTTGTCCTTGGTTGGATGGCCGGACGCTGAGGAGGCCCTCGGTGCGGACATCCTGCACGACCTTGCCCCTGCGCTTGGGGTTGCATGGGACATGGACGCTCTTGCTCCCGACGACACCACCCGGGAGGTTGACGTGGACCTCTCCTCCGCCAACGACCTCATCTGCCCTCTTGCAGCGCTGTTGGCGCTCGGAGGTGGCGGCGTGATCCGTGGAGCGCCTCATGCCCGCCACAAGGAATCGGATCGAATTTCGTCCACCGTCGACCTGCTGAACACCTTCGGCATCGAAGCCACGGCCACCGACGATGGGATGCACGTCAATGGGGGGCAACGTCTGCGCCAGCCAAATTCCGTGGTGAGGACCTTTGGCGACCACCGGGTGATGATGACGGCCGTTGCGCTGGCAGCGTCCACCGGCGCGACCGTTGAAGGCCCTCGATTGCACAACGTCGCCGATCCAACGTACCTTGACCGCGTCGCAGGGTTGGGGCTTCGCTGTACGTCAGCGACGGAATGATCAGCCTTCACGACCAAAATGCAGGTCGAGGGCGTGACGGTCAAGGCGGAGCGCCGTTGGTCGTCCATGCACGCAGGCCCATGGGTTTGGAATGCGTCGCATGTCCTCCAACAAGCGTCGCATCTCTGCACGCGTCAGCGGTTGATTGGCCTTGACCGCTCCCCTGCATGCGGTCATGAACGCGAGATGATCACGCCGGCGTTCGACGGTTTCGAGCGGTGCCCCGTCCTCATCGACGTCCTGAAGGAGGTCGAGAAGGAAGGCGCCTGCATCGTCCCCAAGCAAGCGCGGTGCTGCCGTGATGCTCCACGTGCCATCGATGAGGTCCAGTTCAAATCCGATGCCTCGCAGACGCTCGGCCCCGGCGTGGACACGCTCCACGGTGCGTGCATCAAGGTCGAGCGGTATGGGGATGAGGCGCCGCTGGCCCTCCCACAACGCGTCGTCATGCCGCAGCCGTTCGTATCGGATCCGTTCGTGAAGCGCGTGCTGGTCGATGAGAAGCAACTCTTCTCCTGCTTCCACGAGCATGTACGTTCCAGCGAATTGACCGAGGGGTTCCATCGGTGGAAGGTCGTTCAATTGTCCATCCAAGGCCGCTTCCTCTGTTGGTCCACACGCTCCCTCACCCGCATGCCGATGGAGGTCCCTCTCGGCTTCCGACAGGGCCGGTGCAACAGGGTCCGCGTCCAATCCTGGGAGGGTGGACTGCGGAGGAATGGGGGTGTTGTTCCCTCGGGGCGGCGTGATCGTGGGTTCAACGACTCGACCGACGCCCGCGGCCTGCGCCCAGGCAGGAGGCGGAGAAGACGGTTCGACATCGACCGAAAGGACCTCCTGACGAACCGAATCCAGTCCGGACAACTCAGGGATGGCACCGGCGCTTTCCGGTTTGGTGGCCACGGATTGAAGCGTGTGGGCCACGGAACGCTCGAGGCGTTCCAACACGCGCCATGCGTGGCGCAAGCGGACCTCACGCTTGGTTGGATGGACGTTGACGTCCACTTCTTCCGCTGGCAGGTTGAGGTGAAGCACCGCGACAGGATGCCGGCCGACCATGAGTCGGGTTCGGTAGCCCCGTCGGACGGCTTGGAGGAAGGGTCCAGCCGCCACAGGGCGACCGTTCACAAGCACGTGCACGTCATCGGCCTTTCCACGCGTGATGTCTGGTGCGCTGATCCATCCAGTCCATCGCTCCTCCCCAGGTGCGGCTTCGTCATCGGGAGGAGCGCGTAGCGGAAGCAGTTCACCTGCACGCTGCCCCAGGAGGTCGTGCAACCGGTCTTCAACCATGTCAACAGGTGGGACATCAAGGGCGACTCGACCGTCCAGTTCGAGCCTGAATCCAACGGCGTGGTGTGCCATTGCATGGTCCACCACGACGTCCACGATACGAGCGTGCTCGGTCTGAGGCCTGCGCTGAAACGCGAGCCTGGCGGGGACGTTTTCGAAGAGGCGTTCGACGGTCACGGTCGTGCCTCGTCCACGGCCTCGAGCCTCGACGGGGCTTCGCTTTCCTTCCTGCATGCGGACCTCGGCCCCCTCCATGCCTTCACATCGGCTGGTGAGGGTGAGGTGGCTCACCACCCCAATGGATGCCAGGGCCTCGCCGCGGAAGCCCATCGTATGGATGGCGGCCAAGTCCTCTTTTCGTGCAAGTTTGGACGTGGCGTGGCGGTCGAGGGCGAGGCTAAGGTCGTCCGGGAGGATGCCATGACCATCGTCCTCAACGCGAATCAGGTCGAATCCACCGCGTTCGATCATCACCTCAATGCTGGAGGCGCCGGCATCGATGCTGTTTTCGACCAGTTCCTTCACGACCTGAGCCGGCCGTTCAACAACCTCGCCGGCAGCGATGTGGCCAATCGTTAACTCGTCGAGTTGAACGATGCGTGACCGTTCAACCATCGCGCTCACCTCGGCAGTGTTCGACAAGCGCTCGCAAGACCTCCGCGGCCTCCCGGGGGCTCAGGTCGTCAGGATCCATCTCCTGCAACCGCGCCAGAACTTCTTCCTCGTGGGGCGGGCGCGGAGGAGGCGCGCTTGCTGGCTTGCTGGCTCCAAGGTAGGTCAACAGGCTGGCCTGCCCTTGCGCTCGCCTGCTCGGTTGCCCATGAACACCAGCCCGTGCTCCGGTGGCCTGCCCTTCGAGGAAGCGCAGCAGGTCGCTGGCCCGCTCCACCACATCACGTGGAAGGCCGGCCAAGGCCGCGACCCGGACTCCGTAGGATTCGTCGCACGGGCCGTCGCTGACGGTGTGCAGGAACCGGAGCCCTTCTTCGGCTTCCGCCACCCCAACAGAGACGTTCACGACGCCGTGCACGTCGTCCTCAAGCCCGATGAGTTGGTGGTAGTGTGTCGCGAACAAGGTTCTCGCCCCAATTCGCTTTGCGATGTCCTCGGTCACCGCCCATGCAATGGAGAGACCGTCAAAGGTCGATGTGCCCCGTCCAATCTCATCCAGCAGGACGAGCGAAGAAGGCGACGCATGCCGAAGGATGTGCGCGACTTCGATCATCTCCATCATGAAGGTCGAACGACCTCGCAGCAGGTCATCGCTCGCTCCAACGCGGGTGAAGACGCGGTCAACAAGGCCCACCTTCGCTCGGTCGCACGGGACAAAACTGCCACATTGGGCCAAAAGGGTCACCAAGGCCGCCGTGCGAAGGTACGTCGATTTGCCACCCATGTTGGGTCCAGTGATGAGCAGGAAGCGTCGTTTGCGGTCGAACCGCAGGTTGTTTGGCACGAAGCCCGGTTCCCGCTCAAGCACGGGGTGCCGTGCGGCTTCGAGCACGAGGTCATCTCCTTCGTCAACAACGGGCCTGCACCACCGTCGTTCCCGCGCCACCACGGCAAAACCATGGAGCACGTCAATGCACGCCACCCGGCCCGCAAGGTTCGCCAACGTTCGTGCCTGATCAGCCACGGCTCTGCGTAGGTCAACAAACACGTCGTATTCCAACGCCCTTGAACGCGTGACGGCGTTCAAGAGGGCTTGATCCCGCTCGACGAGGTCCGGGGTGATGAACCGGTGACCGTTGGTCATCTGTTGCTTTCGATGGAAGTCCTCTGGAACTTTGTCGAGGTGGGTGTTGGTCACCTCGATGAACCAGCCGATCTGACGGTTTTGCCTCACTTTGAGGCTCGGGATCTCAAGATCGCGGCGGAGGCGTTCCTCGTAGGCCTCGAACCATGCGGTCCCCTCGTCGGCGATGCTTCGGAGGCGGTCCACCTCGTCGTGCACTCCTTCGCGAAGCAGCCCGCCTTCTCGGACGGACAAGGGGGGGGCATCGACAAGCGTTCGTGCAAGCCGGTCGGCCAACGCCGAGAGGACGTCAAGACCCTCCCCCAAGGCGTTGAGCAAGCCGTCGTCGGTCTCCTCACAGGCCCGCTGAAGCGCAGGCAATCGGTCCAAGGCAAGCCCCGTCGCCACGAGGTCCCTCGCGTTGGCTCGCCCGTGCCCGGCCAGCGTGGCCAAGCGCTCAAGGTCCCGCATGCCGGTGAGGGCGGTTCGGACGCCATCCAAGCGGCGGGAGGAACGGCTGAGGGATGCGACGGCGTCCTGTCGAGCATGAATCGCGTCGAGGTCGGTCAACGGACGAAGAAGCCACGCGCGGAGGCGTCGGCGTCCCATGGCGGTACGGCAACGTCCCACTGCGGCGACAAGGGAGCCTTCGTGCTCGCCCGCCAAGGTTTGCGTGATCTCAAGGTTTCTCAACGTGGTTCTGTCGAGGACCATCGCGCCGTGTTGATGCGCGACTTCGAGGTCCGCCAACTCAACGTCAGCATGCAGCACGGTGGAGAGGTAGTCGGTGGCGAGGCCTGCTGCTTCGAGGGCGATGTCTGAACCATCGAGGTCCAAGTGCCCAAGGTCGGCGACGCCCAGGGCACGCATGAGCCGTTCACGACCGCGTTTTCGGCGTCCGTCATGCTGCGACACCACCACACCGCGAAGTTCGGCGATGAGGCGGAGGAAGGGTTCCGTTCCGGCGAGGCTCGGGCGAAGGACCACCTCCGATGGTGACCATCTGAGCAGTTCATCGGTCAACATCGACCACCGTTCCTCACCGGTGTATTGCATGCATGTTGCCGTGGAGGCCGCAGCGTCCAGCAGGCAAAGGCCGACCTTTCCTTCGCGTTCAACCACGCCGGCCAACAAGCTCGCGCGCTCGTCCTGCAACAATCCTTCTTCGTACAACGAGCCCGGCGTGTACACCCGGGTGACGACACGTTCGAGCAAGGTCGCACCTTCTCGAAGTTCGTCTTCTTGCTCAGCCACGGCCACGGTCCTTCCGGAGGACAGCATCGTCCGTACTTGTTCTTCGAGCTGGTGCCAAGGAAAGCCGGCCATGGGGATGGGCGTGCCGGACGACTTGTCCCGCGCGGTCAAGGTCAGTCCGAGGACCTCTGCTCCCACGTGAGCGTCCTCGTGGAACAGTTCGTAGAAATCCCCCATGCGAAAGAAGAGGACCGACTGAGGATGCGCCGCCTTGATCTCGGCGTGCTGCTCCATCATCGTCCGCTTCGCCATCGAACTCCACCACGCACAGGCCTCGTACACCCCGACGAGGGCACATGAAGGTGGCGAAGGCCAAGGTGTCAATCGAGCGACCTTCGGGCCTCGGCCCACCAGGATGCGCCCACACCAACGAGCGAAATGACGCCCACGAGCAAGAAGAGCATGTTCAGGAAACCTCGTCCGCTCAGGACGGACGCCTCAATGCCCATGTCGATGTCCACTCCCTGAAGCGTACCGTTCTCGTCTGGACCGAACAACAGCCATGTGGAGGTGGTGCTCGTGCTCACTTCAACCTGGATTCCCAATGGCGTGGGCATGCTTCGCACGTCCGTACCTGTTCCGTCCCAGACGACGACCGTGGTGCTGTCCGCAGCCCCAATCAACCACACTTGGCCTTCAGCGTCAACGGCCGCTGCAAGGGACGGCACGTTCAGGAAGGTGCGGGAACCGCTGCTGTCGAGAAGCATCGCTCCTTGGCGGGTGGCGAGGACCACCTCCTCGGCATTTCGGGGGAGCAGCGTGTGGAGGTACCCCTCGGGCCCATCGACGCTGCCAACGTCAAGCGACAGCGTTCCTGCATCGTTCGACAAGAACGAAACCACGCTGACCACGTCCGGCGTGGCGGGGTTGCTTCCATCCAACATGCGCCATCCCGCGGCCAACACCTGGCCGGATTCGGTCACCTCGAGGTCGGTCCACGTGACGCCCTCAGGCGCGCTCAGGCTGGTGAAGTTGCCCTCAAGACCATCGAAGGCCACGATGCCCGTGGA
>JALRLN010000001.1:34897-60850 GCA_023254445.1 Candidatus Poseidoniaceae archaeon
GTGCCTGAACGGAACAAGAGGAGTCCGTAGACGCCCTGTTCATCGATCACGAGGAGGTCGAGCACGCGCTCATCCTCCAATCCAGTTGTGGCTGTGATGCGCAGGCCGTCGCTGGACACGCCCCTCACCTCTCCAGCGACAGCGTCCCACCAGACGCTGCCGTCGTTCTGAGCAAACAGGCGTGAGGGTCGTTCGCTCGCGTCGAGGAGTTCGAAATCATCGGCGTTGGCTCCCGTTTGCAGGTAAATCCGCTGGCCCGCGTCGGTGTCGACAAGGCCGACGTGAGCGTTCGACCAGGTGCCTTCCACAAGCGCCACGTCGAGCAGGTCTTCCTGCGTCCATGCGGCGTCCATGGAGGCACGTCCGACGCCCGAGAGGTCGCTGCTGGCGTTGATGGCCCAACCGCCCGCGAGGGCGAACAGCGCGAAGAGACCGATGGCCAGCCACTGGTGCTCCGACTCCTGCTCCAGAAGGGAGGAGAGGCGGCTCGCCATGAGGGGAGGTCGAGCCCGAGATTCTCAAGCCTTCCCTCGCTTGAAGCGGTCCGGGTGCCCCATCGGAGGCCTCATAAGTGGGGGTCAGGTCGACGGGCTGCTCGGGGGTGTGACCATGGCACGCAAGCCTGCAAAGATGTACCGCCAAGTCAAGGGTCCCGCCTACACGCGTCGCAAGTACATCGGTGGTGTCCCGAACAACCGTATCATGCAGTTCCACACCGGGAACCGGCGTGCTGCTGAGACGGGGGGTTTCCCTGTGGTGCTCGAACTCCGCGTGGACAACGCCTGTCAGATCCGCCACACGGCGCTTGAAGCCGCTCGTGTGATCTGCAACTCCACCATCAGGAACGCCTCTGGGGCCCAAGGCTACGCCCTCCGTGTCCACACCTACCCGCATCACGTCCTGCGTGAGAACAAGCAGGCCACTGGAGCAGGTGCAGACCGTGTGTCGCAGGGCATGCGCTGCGCGTTCGGGAAGAACGTTGGTACCGCTGCACGTGTGCAGCGCGGTCAGCGCGTTCTGACGCTCCAAACCACTGCGGAGCATTACCTCACCGCAAAGTCTGCCCTGCGCAAGGCGAGCATGAAGTTCCCCTCGCCGTGCACGACCCGGCTGGTCAGCGGTCAGGAACTCCTGAAGGGCCTCGTCTGAGGCCGCCCCTCGGCGGGCACGTTCATAGCGTCACGCCGTGGCCAGTTGAACGGGTGGAACCATGCGCGTCGCTGTTCTTCGCGAGGACAGTTGCCAACCAAAGAAGTGCAACGACGAGTGCCACACCTACTGCCCCCCTGTTCGAAACGGGCAAGAGTGCATCATCATGGATGCCCGCACCGGCAAACCCCACATCTCTGAAAGCCTGTGCATCGGCTGTGGCATTTGCATCAACAAATGCCCGCACGATGCCCTCATCATTGAGCAGTTGCCCGAAGAACTCGAAACCGATATGATCCATCGCTACTCGCAAAACGGATTCAGGTTGTTTCGCCTTCCGACGCCGTCAAAGGACCAGGTGGTCGGCATCCTTGGTCCCAACGGCATGGGCAAATCCACCGCCTTCAACGCGCTGTCGGGCCGGCTTGTTCCGAACCTTGGAGACTTCCGAGGTGAGGCCGATTGGGACGCTGTGCTCCAAAGCCTGCCCCGTGGTGAACTCCGCGACTTCCTGACGGAAGTCAAGGAAGGCCGCATCACTGTGGCCGTGAAACCACAGAACGTCGACCGCCTTCCTCAGCGGGTCCAAGGCAAGGTCGGGGACCTGCTCCGCAAAGTCGACGAACGCGACCTCTGCGACCAACTGACTCGGGACCTCGGCATTGATCACCTGATGGAGCGGGAGATTGGGCAACTTTCTGGCGGTGAACTTCAGCGCATGGCCCTGGCGGCCACCTTGCTGAGGGACGCTGACGTGTACTTCCTGGACGAGCCGTCCTCGTACCTCGACATCCACGAACGCTTGCGCATCGTCCGCATCGTGCAACGCCTTTCTGAGGACCGCAGGGTGATTGTCATCGAGCACGACCTCGCCGTGTTGGACGTGCTTGCCGACCTGGTCCACATCGTCTACGGCACAAAGGGTGCCTTTGGCATCTTCACTCCCGCACGCGCAACCCGCACCGCGATCAACGCCTACCTTGACGGTTTTCTCCCCGAACAAAACGTGCGCATCCGTCAGAAGCCGATCACGTTCCTCGGCCACCGCGACCGGAAGGCCGAAACCGGTGCGCAGGTGGTCGAATGGGGCGAACTGGAGAAGAAATTGGGCGATTTCAGCCTGAAGGCGGGCAAGGGTGCCGTTCACCGTGCCGAAGTGGTCGGCGTCGTTGGGCCGAACGGGACCGGGAAATCCACGATGATCAAAATCCTCGCCGGCGAACACGAATACGATGCGGGCTGGGTTTCGGGGGACGCCAAGATTTCCTACAAGCCACAACACCTTGACGTGGACATCGAAGGAACGGTGCAGCTCTGGCTTGACAGTGAACTTGGCCCTCGATGGAGGAGCGGTGAATTCAACGTGAACGTGATCCGAGCCCTCGGCATCGATCAACTGCTTCCGAAACGCGTGAAGCGCCTTTCAGGTGGTGAGCGGCAGTGCGTTGCCATTGCCGTCTGCCTCGGGCGTGAGGCCGACCTGTACCTGCTCGATGAGCCGAGCGCCCATTTGGATGCCAACGCTCGCATGGAAGCAGCGAAGGCCATTCGACGAACGATGGAATCAAACGAGAAAGCCGCCTTTGTCATCGATCACGATGTGTACTTCATCGACATCGTGAGCGATTCGTTGCTTGTCTTCGAGGGCGAAGGTGGTCGACACGGTGAGGCGGCCGGTCCGTTTGACCTCAGGGTTGGCATGAACCGCTTTTTGTCGAGCGTGGACATCACCTTCCGTCGCGATCACGAGTCCAAACGCCCGCGCATCAACAAGGCCGACAGCCGCAAGGACCGCGAACAGCGGACGGCCGGGGACTTCTATTCCTACCAGTCTTGAGGCGCGCCCTTCATGCGCGACGGACCGTACCGCCCGTCATGCCCGTGACGACGCCACCGGTCGGCGGGCCGCTCGGGCGGTCGCGTCGTCGCCTTTCAGGCTCGGGGTACAGCACGTGGCAACGGTGCACAACGGAATGGCGGCTCACGCGCGAGGTGGGGTTGGGGTCTCCAACCTCAGCCTCGCAGGTGCTTGGCCACGTGCTCGAGGAGGGCGTCGTGCGCCTCGTGATGCGTCATGCTCCCGCAGGCCTCGACCTCCACGGTCTGACGTCATGGTTGGAACGTGAAGTTGAGCACGAAGCAACCCTTGTGCACGAAGAGGGCGCACGACGATGGGCCGAAGAACCCTGGCGGAGGGGTGCGGATGACGAGCCATGGCCGTTCCAAGAGGAAGACCTCCGACGCAGGCTTGGCTGTGCGGTGTCCCTGCTGCTGGAGGAAGTGGAAGCCTGCCTTGCAGCGGGCGGTGGCCCGCACCTTGAGGCGTTCCGACGTGGGGAGCAGGTCCACGAGGTTCCAGCGCCTTGCGACGGGGCTGCAGCCTTCCATCCGTTGCCCGATCGCTGGCCTGCGCACCTTGAGACTCCGCTGCTCCCCGGCTTTGACGGTTGGAAGGCGCTCAGCGAACCTATTGATGCTGCTGAAGCATGGGAAATCGTCCGGCCTTGGGTGAAGGACCCGAGGGTGCTTCAACCGCAACGAATGTTCCACCCTGAAGGGTGGGCGGCGGGTGAATTGGACCTGGTGTTGCGCTGGGACGGACGTCTTCGTCTCGTTGACATCAAATCCGGAGACGGTGGAGGGCCGTACGGTCCAAGCCTCGACGACCAGATGCGCTTCTACGGCTGGCTGTGGACGTCATGCTTTGGGACAACGCCCGACGGCCTGGAAGGATGGTACCTCGACGGTGGGTGGAGGAAAACGGTGGAACCCTTCCCGGACCATGACGCAGCAACGGCGGACCTTCGAGGCATCGCGGAGGCGATGAGCCAGAGGGTTTCCGAAGGTCCAGTTCCCCTGCCGCTGCCCGTCGAAGGGGGATGCCGAAAAAACACGTGCAGGTCCTGTGCATTGACCGCCGAGGCAGGCCTTGCACGGTTGTTGGAGGAACGACTCGGTGAACGGACGGAGGTCCCACCTCCTGTGCCTCCCTACGAACCGCTGGCGGCCATTCCGAGTCGGGTGAACGTTCGAGGACGGCTCGACGGCCGTTGGGGGCCGATGCCCAACCATTTCGGTGAATCGGTCATCGGGGCAGCGCTCACAAGCGGACGAGCCGTGGTTCCAATCGAGGAGGTCGAGCCGGGGCAAGCACCGGCCTTGCACGACCACCCCGCCGGCGATGTGATCGTTCGTGGGGCGTTACCGGGCGCCTGGCGAGGCGGACCACGGCTGTATGCGGACGCAGGGACGTCGATCCACCACGATGACCCTGAGGTGCACACGACCCGGCTTGGCATGCTTCGGACGCGAGCCAACGTTCGTGGCAAGGTGCTTTCCATCCGACGCAACAGCGGGACCAGGCTCGACGGTCGCCCTTGGGCGATGTCCACCCTTCACCTGTGGGACGGCCGCCATGTCATCGAAGTGGCGATGTTTGGGGGGAGCCTCACCGACCGTCTGCTGTCCCTTCGGCCCGGTGACAGCCTCGCCCTGACCGGGGCAGAACTCGGTTGGCGTGAAGGCTTGCCTCAACTTCGGATCGACACGCGGTCAACCCGGGTGGAATTCGTTCTATAGACGACGTGAGGTTCAAGAGGGTCCGCGCCGGGTCCACCCGGTATGCCTGTCTTTCACCCTGATGGAGACGATACGGTAGGGCCCTATCGGCGGCTCTCTGCAAGTCAATTGAACGTGTGGAACGCTTGCCCCCGTCAGTGGTTTCTGGAAAAGGTCAGGCGCCTCAAGATCGCACAGACCCCGCCCCTTCACCTTGGAAAAGCCGTCGAATTGGCCGTCTGCAAAACCCTCCGAGAGTCACCGGGCTGCGTCGTGCGAAACGCTCCCGGCACGATCCTTGACGGCACGCCTCTGGACCAGGACGGCCGTCCGGACCTCTCAGCCCATGACGGATGGCCAGCGGACGCGTTGCCGCTGCTGCTCACTCGGCCCGATGACCTCGACGACCTTCGTTCATGGGCGTACGCACGGCTGGAGGTCCACCTCCCGGCCGCCCTTGACGAAGAGCACGCTGCGTGGTTGAAGCACGAACGCAGAACTGGTGATTGGTCGTCGGTCATCGATCCTGAACGCGCCCTCTCCATGGCACAGCGTGCGATTGACCTTCACCTCGAGGAAGTGGCTGCATGCCTGGCGGCGGGGGGCGGTGCGTCCCTCCAGGCATGGCGGGCCGGGCACCGACCGACGATTCCCGCACCCGACGGCCGAGCTGCCATCTTGGGTGGGCCACACCCGCTGGCCATCGAGGGTGCGGTTGACGTGCTTGAAGCGTGGGAGGTTTGCCGTCCGTGGTTTGTGGACCCGAATGCGGCCTCGTTCGTGTCTCAGGCCGTCCATCCCTCCTTCCGCTTTCAAGGTGAATACGACCTTGTGTACCGCTGGCGCGGGGAGGTGCACATCGTGGACCTCAAGGCATCCACAGGTGCCTCGGACCGAACGGCGGGCTACCACGAGCAGTTGAGGGCGTATGCTGCGCTCTGGAGGGCCACCCATGACGACCGGCAACGTCCTGCTCAGCTGAGCATCTGGTTCCTTGGAACCGGCACGACGGTGGACGTCGAGGTACCCGACGACGCGTGGTGCGATGCTTTTGAAGCGTCCATTGATGCGTTATGGGACCAGCTCAAGGCGGAGGAGCCGCGTGAGGAAGCATGCCCGCCTGCTCCTTCGCCGTACCTGCACCATGCGCCCGGGGGCGCGCCCATCGGGCCAGACGACGACCCCCGTGCCCGCTGCGTTCGGTGCGAGTGGTCCAGCGTGTGTCCTGGCCCTGACGGGACGCTCGCTGACCTCCCAACATCGTTCCAGTTGCCTGGGAAGTCGGTGGTAACCACGGTCGACAAGTTGGGCACCATCGATCCACGTGTGGACGCTGTCCTCAACGTGAATTCGGTGTTTTCAGGTGGAAGCGGGCCCCCCAAGGTCGTCCTCACCGACGGTCAGCATCAAGCCGAACTCCAAGTGGCTGGCCGAAACGTACCGGACGCTGTCGACCTGAACCTTGAGAAGGGTCAACGTGTACGTATCGTGGGAGCCCTTCCACAAATCTGGCGCGGTGGCAAGCTCGTGCTGAAGGTGGACCCCGCTTCGGCGCTGACCGTTGTCGAGGACGAGCCGTTGACTTCGCTTGCCCTCAGCCGTCCTGCCCGCGTCGATGTGGTCGGCAGGGTGGCGTACCTCTACGAAAAATCGGGAGTTAGCCAGTATGGTAAGCCATGGCGTCGACCGGGCCTTGTCGTCATTGACGAGACGGGGACCATGAAGGTCGACGGCTGGGGCAATGCGATGCCGCGTCAGTACGATCACCTCGAGGCGGGAGACGTCGTGGCCATCACGAACCTCGAAGCAGGGGCATGGATCAGCGACCTGCAGGGGAGCCTGCAGGACGGCTCTGAGATTCGAATCCTTGCAAGGGCGTCGGACGCGTCAGCCGCCTGAGGCCGTCCTGGTCACGGTCAGGTGCACGTCTGCATTCAGCACGGTGCTCATCGGCAGCACCTGCCCTTCGTGGTCAACGATGTGGAGGCTGGGTGCGAGGTCGGCACGCAACAGGACGTCGCGGATCGATGCGCCTTCCTCGACGTCGACCTGCCGTTGTCCTTCCGTCAACGTGAGGGTAATCAGCACGTTCCAACCTGCTGCATCATGCTTATGACCGTGATGCCTCGGCCTCGGAGCAGGCCGAGATCGCATAGCCCGGTAGTGCGGTGGATTCGAAATCCACTGTCGTCAGACGCGGGGGTTCGAATCCCTCTCTCGGCGCCTTACGCATAGAACGCGTCCGGGCCTTCCACCAGTTCAGCAACGTGGTTCTCGACATGATCCGGTGCACGGTCGGACAGCCGTCCCCGCAGGTCGGCTTCGATGTCGTGTTGTTCGGGAAGGCCAAGGGAAAAGGCGTCGTCGAGCAGACCCAGAAGGCGATGCGCAGCAAAGCGGTCTTGACTCGCGCCCATCGTCGTGGCGATGGCCAGTGAGGTGGGGAGCCCTTTGTGCGGTCCGAGGGAGGCCAGCAAGGCGAGAACGCCAATGCAACCTGCGCTCGGCTCGGTGGTGCTCACCTGCCGCCCCGCGGCCTCCATGGTGGACAATCCCTCTGCTGAGGTTGCCACAAAGAAGGCACGTCGGTCCATGGCGCCGCTCTTGAAGCCCGCCAAGCCCACCACTTCATCGAAGCCGTGGAGCACGTCGACAAGTTCCATGGCCGTTCTATGTTGATCGATGGGGGTGTTGGCTTGTCCAGCGCCAATCAAAAGATGAAGGGGGCCGGAAGTGGCGTCCACCCGCACGAGCCTGTGGTGAGGTGGACGAAGCACACCACGCTCGTCAAGGGTCGCCAACGGCGGAAGGGAGGGGTCAAAAATTTCGGCCACGATGGACGAGGGCAGGCTTGACTCGATCATCGAAAGCGCCAGCAAGCCGATGTCCCCAACACCTGGGAAGGCGACGAAGCAGGGCCCTCCTCTCGGACGAGCCTCCGATACCCAATGTGTGCTGAGCGACATACTGCCGCACATCCACGCGACGGGGCATAAGGGTTGGTGCGGGGAGCATGAGCCCGAGAAGGCTCACTCCTCCTCGTCCACATCGCCGAGCGAAGGCAGGGCCTCCATCCAGCCTGCTTCGGTGACGCCCTCAAGGCGTCGGCGCAGGTCGGCTTTGGTGTCTTCCGGTGACCACTTGATCGGGGCCGCAGCACGGGCCGACCCGCCGCATGCAGGGCATGTTGTGGACAAGCACCACGCTGAGCACGCGTGGCAGCGTTGGAGGAGTTGACGCCCGATGTCACTCCCTCCACACTTCGCCTTCGCCGCCCTGCGAGGTGATGCTCTCAAGCGCGGCGCTGGTGGCCCTTTCCCAAAGATCCTCGGCGCTTCTGAAGTCAGGTGCTTTCACCTCAATCCGGTACTTGGGAGCCCCGTCGTAGAAGCACATCACTTCGATTTCTGTTTCCTTGTCGGTGCATGCCTCTGCAGCGAGAAGGGCCGTTTGGATGCGGTCGATGCCGTCCGGCTGCTCAAAGGTGATGGTGAAGGTGCCACGGATTTCGACAAACGCTGGAACGATGTTTTCCAGGGCAGACTGGATGAAGGCCGGAACCCAAGGATCGTCAAAACCCGACTCGGACATCGCCGTTTCGTTGGTGGCCGCCTCCTCGAAGGCGCCATACAGCGTGCCAAAGGAATCCGTCAGTTCGGTCTTCGTCGTTTCGGTCTGTTCCTCGGACCAGCCGAGTTGTTCGCCGAGCACGGTCAGCAGTTGAGCGGCGCGCTGCTCGTTCTTCCACATCTGAAGTCGGTCACGCCGGCGTTCCTCCGACACGGACTTCAGGCTCAATTCGTAGGACGTGCCGTCCCTTCGCATCCCTGTGATTTTGCAGATCAGTCGCTGTCCCTCGCGCACATGGGCCCGGATGTTTCGGACCCACCCGCTAGCGATCTCACCAATGAAGATGAATCCCTCTTTGTCAGGAAATTCGTCGAAGGTCACGTAACAGCCGTTCTGCTTGACCGTTGTCACCGTCGTCACGACGAGGTCGCCCTCTTGGGGTCCGTCCTGAGCGCCGCCGGCCATCCGTGCGGCCCCCCTCACTCATGGGTGTCAACAATTCGGCAACCGACGAGGCTGGCTTTGCCGCCAGCGGGTCGGGTGAGGGTGGCGCCACAGACGCCACAGGAAATCACGTTCACGGAGCGATCGAAAATGGTGGTCTCCGTGGAACAGTCCCGGCAGGCCACGCTGATGAAATTGCCAGACATGTTGATCACTTCACTTGTCCACGAGTTCGAACTTCTTCGCACGCTGGCACGGAGCGTAGTGGGCCTTGCCCGTCTCGGTGCAGCGGTAGAGGATGTTGACGCGCTTGGTTGGCTTTTCGCGACCGTCCGGCTTGGGACGCGGGAAACCGCGGTACCCAGCGGTGACCTTACGGAAGCGTCGCTGACCCCAGCGAAGCTCCGATGCGCGCTTCTTCTTCACGCGCTCCACGGTGTGGAGGGTGTGCTTGCCCGCAGAGGGGCTGTAGCGCTTGACTTGACGGGGCATCTTCACCATCAACATCACCCGAGCGTGTCGGCCACCGGAGACGGGTATTTAGCGATGACGCAGGGGGGGCTTGCCCCTGAACGACGGACGGAAGGCCATCAACTTGGGAGGTTTCTTGACCTAAACGACCGAGGCTGAAGCATGCAGGCTGAAGCGAACGCAGCCCTGTTGCTGTGGTTGCCAGCGCTGGTGCTGGCGCTCGCAACGCTCAACGTCATTGGGCGAGGGGGGCGGGCATGGAAACCCGTTGCCTTGGCCGCGCTCGTGCTGGTGCTGTTGGCCCCGTTGACGGTCCCGTCCTCGGACAGCACGGCGGCCGTCCTGCTGATGTGGGAAGCCAGCATCGTCACGGGGCCGCTGGTGTTGGGCTTGGTGCTGATCGTCTTCACAGGGGACGTGGCCGTGGGCCGACTTCCCTCCGCCTGGCGCTTCGTGGGGGCGGTGCTGGTGCTCCTGAGCGCATGGATGCTCGTGGCGCGGGAGCCGACCTTTGCCTCCGTCGAAGCGTGGAACCGCTTCGCCACCGCGCTGCTGGCTGGTGTGGTGAGCGTGAGCGCTTCCCTCGCGGTCCTCCACATGGCCTACATCCCGCGACGGCGTTCCCGCACAACCCCCCTCATCGTTGCTGCTGTGACCTCTGCAGCAGCGCTGCGCCTTCGTGGCGTGGAGGGCTCCTTGGCCATTGGAATGGTGCCGGAACTCGCGGGGATGCTGTTGGGTGCGTGCCTGGCGTTGCTCGTCGTGTTGGCCGTGGTGTGGGTCTTCGAACGACGGATGCCGGAGCCAGAGCCCCTCCCCCCTCCAACACCAGAGGCCTTGGCTCGAGCTGCTCACATCATCAGCATGCGTCCACGGGGGGTGCAGGCCGATGAGTGACGTGATCCGCAGGACCCGTTCCGTCCTGCTGCTCCTCGCTGTCGCCTCGGGGCCCGTGCTGTTGCTGGTCCTTGCGGACGGAAGCAGACCTTCGTCCAACGCCGTGCACCTCGGTTTTGCCAACACGGTCTTCGCGGGCTTCATGGTCACCTCTGTGATGTTGGTTCTCACCTTGCTTGCCTACGGAGACAGCCGTGACAGGCCGGCGGCTCCGGTGGTCGGCATCCTCGTCCTCGTGGCCGTTGGATTCCTCCTTGGCCTTCGCGTGCTCGAGGCCGGTGGGCACCTTTCTGGAAACGGGTCAGCACAGGCCCAGTTTTTCTCCGACTTGGTTGACATCGCACCGGCCGTGTTTGGGCTGGGGCTCTCCGTGCTTGTTGGCCTGCTGAGCGCTGCTTCAGGACTGCGGCGGCTTTCCCTGCCCGAAGCGGTGGGCTCGGACCCCCCTGAGTCGATTTCATAAAGGGGTTCAAGGTCGCGAGACCCACGAGGTGGGTCGATGTCAAAGGGCACTCCGTCGATGGGCCGACGCCAAAAGACGACCCACATCCGCTGCCGCCGCTGCGGTCGCAACGCGTACCACAAGCAGAAGTCGGTCTGTGCTTCGTGTGGCTACGGCGCTACGGCACGCATGCGCACCTACAGCTGGTCCAAGAAATCCCACCGACCCAAGGCCTGACCTTTGTGGGACAAGGCCAAGAATCGGCTTCACATGCTTAAGGTCGGGAACGACCATGTGCGGCATCATCGGCATCGTGGGTCGGCAAGGAACCCACGTCAATCAATTGCTGTACGACGGCTTGACCGTGCTTCAGCACCGCGGGCAGGATGCAGCAGGAATCTTGACCGAGCACGAGGGGAGGTTCATCCTTCGGAAAGCGAACGGGCACGTTGCGGACGTGTTCGATCAACCAACGATGGAACGTCTGATGGGCTCGGTAGGACTCGGGCACGTGCGCTACCCCACTGCTGGTTCGTCGTCAAGCGCTGAGGCGCAGCCTTTCTACGTCAACTCCCCGTATGGATTGTGCTTGGCGCACAACGGAAACCTGACCAACGCTCAGGACCTTGAGCGCATCCTACGGGACGAACATTTCCGCCACATGAACACAACGAGCGATTCAGAACTGCTCCTGAACATGCTCGCCGTCGCCTTGCATCGCCGAGCGAGGCACCTCCACATCAGCGATGCCTCCCACCTCGACGTGGAAACCGTCTTCTCAGCCATCAAAGAAATCAATCAAACGGTACGCGGCGGCTATGCCTGCATCGGGATGATCGCCGGATACGGCCTGTTCGCCTTCCGTGACCCGCACGGCATCCGCCCGCTCATCCTCGGACGGCGCGAGGTGGAAGGGCGCTCGGAATGGCTGGTGGCGAGCGAATCGGTCGCATTGACGGCCCTCGGCTTCGATGTGGAGCGTGACGTCGCGCCCGGCGAAGCCGTGTTCATCTCAGCCTCCGGCCATCTCTTCGAAGCCATGTGTTCAGAGGAGCGGGAGCATGCTCCGTGCATCTTTGAACACGTGTACTTCGCTCGTCCAGACTCCATCATTGACGGCATCTCCGTCTACCAAGCACGGTTGAACCACGGAAGGCGCCTCGCCGAACGCATCATGGAATCATGGCCTGATCACGACATCGATGCCGTCATTCCCATCCCTGATTCGGGGCGAATCGCAGCCTTGCAGTTGGCCTCGACCTTGGGCGTGAAGTACCGTGAAGGCTTCGTGAAAAACCGGTATGTCGGTCGCACCTTCATCATGCCAGAACAGACCCTCAGGGAGAAATCCGTTCGAAGGAAATTGTCCGCCATTCCTCATGAGTTCGAAGGAAAGGCGGTTCTGCTTGTTGACGATTCCATTGTTCGAGGGACGACGTCTCAGCAAATTGTCGAAATGGCCAGGGACGTCGGCGCGCGAAAGGTGTATTTCGCCTCAGCAGCACCTCCGGTCCGGCACCCCAACGTGTACGGCATTGACATGCCGGACGCCACCGAACTCATCGCCAACGGGCGTTCCATCGAGGACATCAACGCTCACATCGGGAGCGACCGGTTGTTCTACCAAACCCTCGAAGATTTGGTGGAGGTGACCGCGATGGCAGGTTCCTATGCCGGTCGGTTTGATGCGAGTTGTTTCGATGGACGTTACGTCACCGGCGACATCGACGAGGGGTATTTGTCCGCGTTGAGCGCTCGCCGCAACAACGCCGCGAAGCACACCACCCCCTCGTCGGAGGTCGTCGACCTCCACAACGGGGAGGCTTGAACCCGTGGACGGTGACGTTCATTGGGTGCTCCGGCTTGGTGAAGTCGGCCTGAAATCAAAGCCGGTTCGCCGGATGTTTCAGCGCACGATGAAGCGCTCGATGGCCGCGCTTGCCAAACGAGAGGGCATCGAACTCCGCCCTTCGTTCACGCGGGACCAAATCGTCGTTCGGAGCAAGGACGACGTCCGTTTGGTTGAGGCAGCCTTGTGCCACCAACTCGGAATTGTTGCCATCGACCGTGTGCGCCTGCTTGGGGACGTGAACGACCTCGGAAAGATCGCAGCACACCTCATCGACGCATCAGGTCTGCGTGGTGAACCTCGAACCTTCGGCGTCCGATGCCGTCGTGTTGGGGACATCGAAGGCTGGACGTCACCACGTTTTGCTGCCGCGCTTGGCGCGGCCCTGCTCGATGAAGACAGCGCCCTCAGCGTGAACCTCTCCACGCCGGATTGGCCGGTGCGGGTGCACCTCACGACCTCAGGGCTCGAACTTGTTGAACGACGCTTGGTTGGGCCTGGTGGATTGCCGGCCGGAGCACAGGGGGACGTGCTCATCCTTCTCGACAGCGAGCGAGCCATGGCCGCCGGCTTCCTCATCATGCGGCGTGGATGCCGCTTGCTTCCGGTTGAAGGCAGCGATTCAGCGCTGGTCGAGCGCCTGCGCGCATGGGATGTGAACATCGGTCACCGGAGCATGCACCACGCCCACGACGGCTCCGTACAGGAGCGCACATCCTGGGGGTTGATTGGGGTCGGTGTTGACGAAGGGGTTGCGTTGTCGGGCCGGAGCGAACGGGACGTCAAAACGACGCCACTCGCGACACTGGACCCGTTGCTCGGCTGGAGCGAAGGTGAAGTTGCTGCGTTGTTGCGGCACATCGACCGACCCTCCGAAGTTGGCCCTGACCCAGATCCCATCGCATGGCTTCAGCCGTCGGGGTGGGAGGTGGCGGCATGAAGACACGACGTGTGAGCGGGTTTGCGTTGCCATCGACCGGCGTGGACCTGTTGCACCTCGATGACGGTGTCGGTGTGGTGCTTGCTGACGGAAGGATGGTGCGTGCGAACGGGCGTGACGCTCCCGTTCCCGTCCTCGGGCCGGGCCCTCGGCCTGTGGCGGTGTTCGGCACCACCGTTTTGACCATCGATGGAGCCACGTGCACGCTTGGTGCCTTGGACGCCCGCGACATCGATCTTGACGCGACGGCGTTGGTCGACGTTTTCCGCTCGTCGGATTGCGCCTTCGTGGTCAACGAAGCGGGGCACCTTTGCCGCTTTGGAGGCAACGGCATCACGGCCCTCCTCGCCAACGGTGTGGACCGTGTGTTCGGAGCGCTTGACGACTGCGTTCTCGTTCAGGATGAGGCTGGCGTGCACGTGCTCGATGCCAACACCGGCCATCGGCGATGGTCCAGGCCCAGCCGAGGCTCAACGGGAGAGCGTGCTTCGGCGGCGTGCCTGTTGCCTGACGGGGTCGCCATCGCACGGGAGGCCCACGGACTGGATGGCCTTGAGGACGAGTCAGAACTCGAACTGTGGCAGGACGGCTCCATGACGGCTTGCCTTCGGCTGAGCGACGTCGCGCATGTTCTGACGTGGACAAAGAGCGGACTTGTCGTTGCCGACATGTCTGGGGGGGTGCACCTGTGCGTGAACGACGCGCTGACGCCGGTTCATCGTGGGACGTCCTCTGCCCTTGACGTGGTCGATCTTGCTGGTCAATGGTGCGTCGCTTCGTGGTTCAACGTGCTCGGCTTCGACGGCACGGAATTGTTGTGGACGGTGGAACATGCCGGTATGCCTCAGCGGTTGCTCGAGCGCGAAGGGCTGCTCTTCATGGTCGGCGATGACGGGAACGATTGGACGGGGGTGGAGCCCCTCGGTTGCATCGATGTGAACGGTGAGCCTGTCGAGGTTGACCCTGGTGAACTCACCCTCTGGTTCCCTGCACCTGCTCCAGAGCGCATCGACGAGGTTGAGTTCGTGCCACCTACGCAAGACCTCGACGAGGGCGAACCTGCCGAGGCATGGCGACCACCTGCCGGATTGATGGACGCGCTCACCGCAGACGTTCATGCGTCTATAGCCCATGACTCGGTCGACGAGAGCGACCTCCTTCAGGCGTTGACCGAACCCTCTCCGTCCACGGAGGCGGTTCCGTTTCACGTCGATGGCGGAGGCGACCGTCGTCTCCACGTCGATGGCCAAGGCGCTGCGGAGGTGCTCCTCGAGCCGGTGGTCACAGGGGCACCGGCGGAGGGGGTGGTGTTCTCTTGGCTTGACGCCCAAGGACGTGAACTCGGCAGCCGACCGCGGCTGTTGTTGAAACTCCCCATCGGTGTGCACCGCTTTGACGTGCGCGTCCGGCACCCTGACGGCCGCTGGGTCATGGACACCGTCACGGTGGACGTCCGTCCTGCCTCGGGGTGAGGTTGAAAGACGGCCGTTCTGAGGGACCACACATGCCCAATGCAGTTCCTCGGCCGCCCACGCCAGTCAACGAACCGGTGCTTGGATACGCCGTAGGTTCACCTGAACGCCACGTCCTTGAGGCGGAAATCAACCGTCAACGCAGCGAGGTCCTCGATGTTCCGTGCATCATCGCGGGAGAGGAGGTCTGGACCGGCAACGTCGTTGAACAGGTGATGCCTCACGACCATGGGCACGTCCTCGCACGGGTTCATCTCGCGGGCCCGGCCGAGGTTCAGCGGGCCATCGACGCTGCAGGCGCCGCCCACCAAAGTTGGTCGACCATGGCTTGGGAAGCGCGCGTTTCGGTTTTTCTGAAGGCAAGCGAATTGTTGGCTGGTCCTCGCCGCGCTGAGATCAACGCGTCCACCATGCTCAATCAATCCAAGACCATGCATCAAGCAGAGATCGACGCGGCCTGCGAACTCATCGATTTTTGGCGCTTCAACGCGTCGTACGCGCGCGACATCTACGAAGACCAGCAACCTCCTGTTTCCCCGTCGTCAATGTGGAATCAGGTGGAGGTTCGTCCCTTGGAAGGCTTCGTGTTCGCCGTGACCCCCTTCAACTTCACGAGCATTGCCGCCAACCTTCCTTCTGCACCGGCCATGATGGGGAACACGTGCGTGTGGAAGCCGAGTCGGAATTCCTACGTCTCGAACTACCGAATCCTTCGGGTGATGATGGACGCTGGGCTCCCTCCCGGTGTGATCAACTTCGTTCCCGGTCGTGCCTCGGACGTCGGAAGCACGTGCCTCGCTTCCCCCGACCTTGCGGGGATTCATTTTACAGGAAGCACCGGCGTGTTCCGGAACATGTGGCGTGACGTCGGGGCGAACATTGCCTCCTACCGCTCCTACCCCAGGATTGTCGGGGAGACCGGAGGCAAGGACTTCATCCTCGCCCACCCCGATTGCGACCAGGACGCGCTTGTGGTGGCGCTGCTCCGAGGCGCCTTCGAATTTCAAGGCCAGAAGTGCTCGGCTGCTTCCCGGGCGTACATCCCAGCATCGGTGTGGGAGGCCATGGGGTCGAAGTACATCGAGGAGGTCAACCGAATCAAGGTCGGGGATGTTTCGGAGCAGGGCGTGTTCATGGGGGCCGTCATTGACGCGAAGGCCTTCCAGACGATCACGAGCGCCATCGCTCGTGCCGACGCAGACCCGGGATGCAGCATTGTCACCGGAGGCACGTGGGACGACAGCAAGGGCTGGTTCATTCAACCCACGACGATCCTCTGCACCGACCCAATGTACGAAACGATGCAGGTGGAACTGTTCGGCCCGGTGCTGTCCATCCACGTCTACCCCGACGGCGATTTTGAGCGGATGATCGGTGTGGTGGACAGCACGTCGGAATACGCGCTGACCGGCGCTGTCTTTGCGACCGACCGTCGGCACATTGTGACCGCGATGGAAGGCCTCCGCTTCGCTGCTGGAAATTTCTACATCAACGACAAGCCGACCGGCGCCGTGGTTGGACAACAGCCCTTCGGTGGAGCCCGAGGCAGCGGGACGAACGACAAGGCGGGGTCCCCGTTGAACTTGCTTCGCTGGGTCTCACCACGCTCCATCAAGGAAACCTTTGCACCCCCGACCGAATGGGGCTATCCCTTCCTCGACTGACGCTCCTTCCCGATGATGACGACGTCCGCTGATTCACGCGATGAATGATGGGCGAACTGAGGGATGGAGCGGCAGCGTCTTGAGGCTCAAGGGGAGCCAAGGTGCGTGCGACCAGCACCCACGAACCCCCTTCAGCCCCCTCCGCCCGGGTTGATGCTGGCCTCACCCTCCTCGCCATGGGCAACCGTTCGGAGGCTTGTCTGGCTGGTCGTTGTGTTGTCCTTGCTGGCCAACGCCCTCATCATGGTCCCCATTGGCTTGCTTGATGCTGATTTTGATTTCAGGCCCGGGCCAGCCAATCCGTGGCTCTCCCTTGCAGGTGGCGTCTGCTCGCTGCCCCTTCTGTTGTTGGTCCTGATGCTCCGGAGGCCGAAACTGACCCATGTGGTGCTCGCGGACCCTTCGGCCGTCGGTCGCCACGCGCACCAACTCCCCGGTGGGCGGGTGCTGTCCACTTCGGTGCCCACGGTGGTTCGCCATCACCTCATCCGTCGGTCACCACCCTTGGACCTCCCACGGCCGGGGCCACTCGTCGCTCTCTTTGTCGGCTCCGTGGTCGTGGTGGTCGCGGTCCTTGTCCCGCTCGGCCTCGCGAACGCAGGGCTGCTCCAAGCCCTCGCCTTTGCCTTGCTCTTCCTGCCGGCATGGATGATTGGGTTTTCCATCCCGGTGTTCGCGTGGTGGGCCGTCTCGTCCGAAGTGCTCCACCTTCCAACGGACCGGCGTCAGGGGGAGTCGATGCTCATCGCAGGGATGCTCAGCGGTTTCCCAGCGATTGCGATCAACAGCCTGCTCTTCCCAATGGCCATCGTCGCGCTCGGTGTGACCTCTCCGGGGACCATCGAAGGCCTGACGCTCGTGTTGTCCGCGCCGGTTGGTGAAGAGGTCTGCAAATTGGGGGCCGTGGTGCTGCTCGGGCGGCTCGTTGATTCAGGCCGAAGGGGCCTTCAAGCCGGCTTCACCGTCGGTCTGGGCTTTGCCATGATTGAGAACCTGCAGTACATTTTCGCCTCGCTGCTGGCCGATCCGACGACAGCAGCGTTTGGGTTTGGATTCACCTCGGTGCTCCGGGGCATTGGATCCATCCCAGGCCACGCGGTGTGGACGGGCCTTGGAGGGTATGCGCTCGGGTGTTCGCGAGCACGAACCAATCCGAAATCGGTTCCCACGACCTCGTCCCCATCCACATCGTCCGCAGGATGGGGCCTCTTCGAAGCCCATTCTGGCCGAGCCCTCACCACGTCCACATCGGTGTGGTCCGTGCGTCGTGAGCGTTGGTCGGGCGTGGTCACCTCAACGTGGGGGCCTGCCCCTCCCGTGCAGGTGGTTCCCGCCCTGCTGGTCGCGATGGCTTTCCACGCCACGTGGAACGGCACGTCGGTGATCATGTCCACCATGGCGGAAGCGTCCGTGGCAGGATTTCTTGCGATGCTGGCTGTGGACGCCGTGCTGATCTTCGTCGTGCTTCAGACCGGACGTCGGTTGTTTGGTGCAGCGCTTCAGGAGGCTGGACCTCGTCCTGCTCTCCAATAAGGAGGGAAAGGCACATCACCCCCACGTTGGGACGGGATGGGGGGCGAGTTCATGCTGTGGACACCTGGCCTTGGGTTGGACAACCTCCTGCTCACGGTTGGCATCACCGTCGTGCTGCTCGTTCTCGGGCGACGCGCACACGTTCTGGATGCAGGCGGGATGCTCGCCGCCGTTGTGCTTGCTGGCGTCGTAGGCGGCCTTGGCCACTGGACCTGGCTGCTCCTGCTCTTGGCCTTCCTCGCCTCTTCCCACCTCGCCACCAAGCACCGCTTTGACGAAAAGGCAGCAAAAGGCATGTCCGAATCTGGCGATGGTTCGCGTGGCTGGACGAACGTCGTGGCCAATGGAGGGTGGCCAGGCTTGGTCGTCTTGCTGGCCTTCCTTATGGACGGTCATGCCCCCGGCCTCTGGGTTTTTGCAGCCGCTGTGGCCGTGGCGACGGCCGACACATGGGCGTCGGAATTCGGATGCCTCGACGACCGGGTCTGGATGATCACAACGATGCGACGTTGTGAACCTGGGTTGAACGGCGGCGTCTCACCATGGGGCCAAGGTGCTGCGTTCGGCGGGGCGGCCTTCATTGCCCTCCTTTCCGCTCTTGTCGCTGTGTTGACGGGCAACGTGTTGTCGTGGGTGGAGCCCGTGGTTGTGTTGGCTGCGGGATTCCTCGGCTGCCAATTGGACTCGGTGCTCGGGGCACTGCTTGAGAACCGTGGGTGGATGACCAAGGGGACCGTCAATGCCGCTTCAATCTTGATGGGCGCAATCGGAGCGGCTGTGGTGGTCGGATTTCCGTGAGCGCTGGTGGTCGCGGCCTTCTTTACCCGCGGCGCACAGCGCAGCCTATGGAGCGCAGGGCGGTCTGGCTGCTGCTCCTGATGCTCCTGCCCCTGCTGGCCGCCGTGCCTGCGCAGGCTGCTGAACGCACGTCCTACGAGGCAGGTCATGCGGAGTGGACGGTCGACGACACCCTCCGCTTGTTTGTCGAAGGGCTTGATGCCGAGGAAGCCGTGCTTCAACGGAACGGAACCGACGGCACCGTGGGCGGGTTCACCCTTGCCGGAGGTTCCGGCGAGGTCCAAGTGTTCAGCCTCACGTCTGCCCCGTTGGTGCAACCGATCAACGGGACGGTCAACCTCTCTGCCTTCTTTTCCGTACACCTTGTCAATGCCCCCACCCGGGCATGTTCGTTCGGTGTGGCTCGCCCAACGGTCTTGCGGATGGAAGCCCAGGCGGGCACAGCCTCGTACTCATCCACGGTCGAGCAGGTCGTTGAGGCGGTCATTGCGGACGGTTCGGATCTGTTTCAGGGGGAGCGGATCATGCTCGACATCGACATGGACGTCGGCGACACCTTCGGCTTGACCCTGTGGATGGACCATACCTGTGGAGGGACGCAGGCTCGCGTGCTCTGGGGCGGCTTCGAGCAAAACGCCGGGGGGCTCGTCATCGAAGGCGATGTGTACGAACCACGAGCCACGCTCAAGGTCGACGCTGCGCGGCACGCGCACATCGAATTCTACGCTGAATTGCCGTGGGGCGCGGACGACATCGCATGGAAGGACGGTGGCCCCTCCGTGGCGTGGTGGCTCTGGGGGCCGCTCGATGCGGATGAACTGACCACCATGGACGGAGACCTGCTGGCGGAAGAGTCGACAGGTCGCGTGATGATCACCCGTGACTTGGCAGGCAACGGCACGGCGTGGACGTGGACCGGGAGCGAACGCATGCCCCTCGGTCACGTGACCTTGGAGTTGTGCATCACGGTGGTCGGAAGCGACCCCAACGAAGACTGCCACGTGCGCGGCTTCGTTCGCGCTGTGGTCGAAGGTCCCGATGAAGGATGGGCGAACTCCGCCGTTTGGCTCACCATCACGACCGCGTTCGCCTTCGTGGGATTCATCGCCCACGCCTTCCGCCAAGGGGTTGAACTGCCGCTTCCCATTCTCGGCGCCTTGCTCCTGCTTGCGTTGGCCATGCTCCCTCTCGCTTTCGTTCAGGACAACCTTGGTGCGGAGGCCGTGGTGCACGACAACATTCGGATCGGGGACCCGTCCATGGTGTCCTCAAGCGAATCGATCCTCGCTCCGACGGATGTTCTTGGGGAAGCAGACGTGATGCTGGTGAGCGTGCTGCTGCCCGGTTCCGAAAACGCAGCCGACCACGTGCGGGAATTCGACACGGCCGTTGGCGCGTGGGACGGTGACGTGGCCCTGATGATGGTGGTGATCGGCGACGATGCCCTCCCCTCGGATGCAGAAGCCTACGCGCAGCGCTTCGGGTTGACGTGGCCTGTGCTGCTCGACGCTACGGGCGAGTTTGCCGCAAGCCTACCAACCGGTGAGGCCGATGCGGTGCTCATCGTGGACCGAACGGGACGTGTGTCCGCATCAAGCACCCCCGGCATGGCGGCAAGCGACCTCGTTGAGGCCATGGACGACAGCCAGCGAGGTGGAGCGCAATCGGCGTCCACCTACCTCCGCTTGGCGTTCGGACCGTGCCTGTTCCTGCTGTTTTTGGCCCTCCCGAGGGTGGGTTGGACGCAACCAGAGGAACCCCTTCCCCCGGGGACGCTTTGGTTGTCGATCGTTGCCGTCAGCGGGTTGGGTGTCGTGTTGGTCAACCTTCCATCCATCTTGCTGGCCGTGCTGCCCCTTGATGCGGCCTTGTCCTCCACGCTCGACCTCTTGATTTTCCTCTGGTTCCTCGAAATGGCGATCGTTGCTGCGGTGCGAGGGGAGCCGTTCGAGAGTTCCATCCTCGGCCGATTGGTGCATCGAAGCACACCCGCCGTCTTCCGGAACTGGCGGGACGTAGAGGACCTGTCAAGGGACCTCTTGCTCGGTGTGTGGGTCGGCTGGTTTGCGTGGTTCGTTGAGCCGGCCATCTTTGCTCAAGGTGTTGGCGCTGCAGTGTTGTCCGGTCCAGTAGGGGTTGCCTTTGGTCTCGCGAACGCACTGTTGTTTGCCCTCTCCGGAGGCATGGTTGTCCTTCTCCTTCGGCTTGTCGCCGCTCTGGGAGGCCCCCTCTCCCGCCTCTTTGGGCTCTACGGCGCCGAGAGTTTTGCTCGCTTCACCGGTTGGGTCATGGTCCCTCTTGGCCTGTGGGTGACGTTCAACCATCTGCTGTTGCTCGTTGAACTTGGCGTCTTCTAGCGCGGGATTGAAGCAGGTAGAAGCCCGGCCACACGGCCATGGATGCCACACCCGGATGGAGCAGAAGCCGACGATGGTTGCTTGAAGCGTGCGGCCGCCGTTTTGTCCTTGATCACCCTGGTCACGCGGCCCACGCAGGTGGGCCTCCACCACCTCATCTTCAGCAGGTGCGGGTTCTACGTGGATGGAGGAACGATTTGCTCGCAGACCGAGCGGAAGGGCACGTGTGGAGCCCTCGGTTGATGCGTCACGTGCTCGACCATCGTCTTGCTCGCATCGACGGTCCCTTCAGGAGTGACCCTCCAGCACGTCGGCGGTTGGTACGACGTCACGTGCTCAGGATGCGCGGCTTGCTTGAGCACGCATGGTTTGCCACGGCGGTGCCTGTGGGGGCGTCGATCGTGTTGCCGGACGCACGTCACGATGTACCGTTCCACAACGGTCGCTTGTGGGCTGTGCCCGACCTCGTCCGTGACGCGACACGATCGGTGGTCCTGTTCAGGTCGGGTCGCGCTCCGACGGCGGTGCTCGACCTTGAAGCCGCCCTCTGTGTGGCATGGGTGGACGCCACGCGTGCATGGCCAGCCCCTGTTCGCCTCTCTGTGATGCACGCGGCCCATCACGGTTGGCTCCGCCATGTTGTTGTCGTGGACGACGACCTTCGCCGTGCGGCCGCAGACTTGGTGCGCATGGACAGGTTGGAAATCCGTCGATTGCTCCGGCTCTGGCGTCGTCGAGGGCATCGAGCGCTTCCCCTCGCTGAACATCCAAAGGCATGCGAAGGCTGTGCCCATAAGGTGGATTGCCCTCAAACGGCCGGCAAGAAGGGCGCAGGTCCCCTTACCCTCGACGCGCCCCGTCGATGAGGTCGGCCAACACCTCAGCAGGGCGGCTCGCCTTTGTCACGCCGCTGGCGAGCAGCACGCCTTCTGCGCCGAGCCGCAGGGCGGCCGCCACGTCATCTCCGTTCTTTACGCCAGCACCGCAGAGCACCATGATGTCCTGATTGATTGACTTGACCAGGTCCACCGTGCCGCGAACAATGCCAGGGTCGGCCGTCGTCACCGAGACGTCGCCTCCAATCAGTTCAGGAGGTTCCACCGCGATCATCGTCGGGGACAACGCCGCAAGCGTTCGCGCCTCGTCCTCGTCGGCCGCACATGCACAGACATCGATGCGTCCATCCAACATGTGCAGCAAGGCTTCCACGTGCGTCGCGGCGACCTTGTGCTCGGCGTGGTTGATGACCGTGCCTCGAGCACCACGCTGGATTGCAGTTTCAGGTTCAAGCCATCCGGTGTGGGATCCTTGGCCCACCGGGTCGAGGTGCTGGCTCCAGAATTCGAGGCTTGGATGTGCTGAGCTCGCTGCATGAAGGTCGTAGGCCGAGACCACCATGACCAAGCGAACGCCTTCGCTGTCCACGCCGGCGATGGTGTCGAGCAAACGATCGAGGGCCTCCCCGCTTGCGCTTGCGTAGGTCTTGCAGTTCACCACGATCAGCGGTGCGGGCATGGTGTGGCATCAACGGGGGGCGTTTATGCGCTCCGCTCGTCTTCAGCGGGGCGACGTTCGCCTTCCAGGTGTTCCCCGTCGTTCACCACAGCCCCTGGGCCCAGCACGACGTTGTTCAGCCTGCAATTGGCTCCAACGACAGCGCCAGGGCCAATCAAGCAACCGTTCAGAATGCTTCCATGCCCGACCTCGGCCCCTTCAAGCAAGGTGCTTCGACGGAGTGTTGCTCCTGCTGCTTTGACGTTGGAGGCCACCATGCTGGATGCATGGTCTGCGCCAATCTGCGCGGTTGGGTCAGCGAACCACGACGTTCCGACGACGCCGCCGCTTCGGAACCGCCGATGCTCGATGCACGCCTGAACCCCGTTCGACCACGATTCCGGCGTACCGGCGTCGATGAAGTAGCCGTCAAATGGAAGCCCGTTGAGTTCCCCCTGCGATGCAAGCGTCGGGAACACGTCGCGCTCAAGGGAGTGCTTGCCTTCCGGCATGATGTCAAACACGTCCTCTTCGAGCAGGTAGGAGCCTGCGTTGATTAGCGTGGAGAACACCTCCTCCGCTGCTGGTTTTTCTTTGAAGCGCGTGATGCGGTGCGATGCGTCAAGACCCACGATGCCGAAGCGTGTCGGGTCCTCCACCTCCCAGAGCGCCAAGGTGCCAACGCCACCGTTCGTTGCATGAAGGGCGCGCAGGTGCTCCACGTTCAGCGAGGAAATGATGTCACCGTTGAAGCACGCAAACCTCCCCGACACCACATCCCTGCAGTTGCCCAAGGCCCCACCCGTGCCCAACGCTTCTCGCTCAGGCACGATGCGAACGTTGAGTTCATGCTCGGCGAAATGCGCTTCGATTTGATCGACACGGTAGCCACCCGCCACCACAACTTCGTCGATGGTCCCTTCGGGGACGCCCCAGAGCACCTGCTCGAGGAGCGTTTGGTCCAACATCGGCAGCAGCGGCTTCGGAACCGTTGAGGTCCACGGTCGCAGGCGGGACCCGACGCCACCCGCCAAGATGACCGCCTGCATGCACGTGCGTTTTGCTCGACGCTTGAAACGGTTCTCCACGATGGCTCGTCCCGCCCGGAGTGTTGAAGGAGGGCCTCCACAGCCGGGTGCTGAGGGTCGTCATGAACATCCACGAGTACCAAGGAAAAGCGCTCTTTGCGCGCTACGGTGTGCCGGTTCTGGAAGGTGTGCACTGCACGACCGTCGAGGAAGCCGCCGCTGCGTACGATGCCCTGTCGTCTCCAGTGGTGGCGGTCAAATCACAGATCCACGCTGGGGGGCGGGGCAAAGGCACCTTGCTGCATCCCACCACGCGTGACGTTGTGATGGAGGGCGGTGTCAAGATCGCCAAGAGCCGAGCGGACGTCGAGACCTACGCGTCATCGATCCTCGGAAACGTGCTTGTCACGAAGCAAACAGGTCCCGAAGGGAAGGTTGTCTCCAACCTGTACATCGAATCAGGGTGCGCCATCGCGCACGAGTATTACCTTGCTTTGCTCGTCGACCGTGAAGAAAAATCCGTCCTCATCATGGCCTCCACAGAAGGCGGAATGGACATCGAAGAGGTGGCTGAGGCCACCCCTGAGCTTCTGCACAAAGTGCATGTTGACCCGAGCATGGGCCTGCTTGGGTTCCAATCTCGCGACCTTGCAGCCGCCCTCGGTTTGACCGGGGCGGCGGCCAAGGGCTTCAGGAAGGCCCTCGCTTCGCTGTACACCTGCTTCATGGAGAACGACTGCGCCATGGTTGAAATCAACCCGCTTGTGCGCACCGAAGACGAAGGCATCGTTGCGCTTGACGCCAAGGTGTCCTTCGACGAAAACGCATCGTTCCGACACCCTGCGTGGGAGGATGTTCGTGATTTGAGCGAAGAAGAGGAGGTGGAAATTCGCGCGAAGGCCACGGGATTGTCCTACGTGAAACTCGACGGCAACATCGGCTGCCTTGTCAACGGCGCGGGCCTTGCGATGGCGACCATGGACGTGATCAAACTCTACGGCGGCGAGCCTGCGAACTTCCTCGACGTGGGGGGCGGCGCCAACGAAGAACAGGTCAAGACGGCCTTCTCCATCATCCTTGAGGATCCAAACGTCAAGGGCATCCTTGTGAACATCTTCGGTGGCATCATGCGTTGCGACATCATCGCTCGTGGCGTCATCGGGGCCACCGAATCCTTGGGCCTCGACGTTCCGCTCGTGGTCCGCCTCGCGGGCACCAACGTCGACGAAGGAAAAGCCATCCTTGCGGCCTCGACGCTGAACATTCATCCTGCCGACAGCCTCGCTGAAGGGGCTGAACGGATCGTGGCCTTGATTGGCGGAGGTGAGGCCTGATGGCGATTTGGATCGAAGAAGACGCGAAGGTCTTGGTGCAAGGCATCACGGGGCGACAAGGGTCCTTCCATGCAGAGCGCATGGTGGAATACGGCACCAACATCGTTGGCGGTTGTACCCCCGGCAAAGGCGGACAAAGCGTTGAGTTGGACGGCCGTTCCTTCCCGGTGTGGGACGGCATGCGTGAGGCCGTTGCGGCCACCGATGCGGACGCGACGGTCATCTACGTCCCTCCGCCGTTCGCTGGAGAGGCCATCATGGAGGCGGCCGACGCCTTTGATGCCATCAAGGGCGAAGGCGTGATTGTGTGCATCACAGAAGGCATTCCAACCTTGGACATGGTGCGGGCGGTCGCGTACGTCGAGGCGCGTCCTGGCGTACGGCTCATTGGTCCGAACTGCCCAGGCATCATCACCCCAGGTGCGACCGGTGGTGCGAAGATTGGCATCATGCCTGGTCACATCCATGCCAAAGGACGCATCGGTATCGTGTCCAAATCCGGGACCTTGACCTACGAAGCCGTGGCTCAAACCATGAGCATTGACGAAGGCCAATCCACGTGCGTCGGGATCGGCGGCGACCCCGTCAACGGAACCGGGTTCATCGAGTGCCTTGCGGCGTTCCAAGCAGACCCCCAAACCGAGGCGATTGTGATGATCGGGGAAATCGGCGGCAACGCTGAGCAAGAAGCCGCCGCGTGGGCTGCAGAACACGTGACCAAGCCCATCGTGGGGTTCGTCGCTGGCTCGACGGCGCCTCCCGGGAAGCGGATGGGGCACGCGGGTGCCATCATCTCTGGCGGAAAGGGGACGGCGGAGGAAAAGTTCGAAGCGTTCCGTGCCGCTGGAATCGCCTGTGCAGCCGACCCCTCTGAAATCGGTCAAGTGCTTCTCGAAGCGCTCAAGGCCGCTGGGCTGCGGTGACGTCCCAGACCGGCCAACCGCTTTCCCCTC